>PWRV01000030.1 GCA_003563455.1 Thioalkalivibrio sp. | reverse complement strand
TCCAGCTGACCCTGGAGCGCGAGCTGACCGAGGGCGTTGCGGAGCTGGTCCGGGCGCGCGGCATCGACGGTCCGCTGCAGGCGGCCGCAGTCGTGACCGATCCGCTCGCCGGCGAGGTGCTGGCATTGATCGGCGACAGCAACCCGCGCTTTCCGGGATTCAACCGTGCAGTGCAGGCGCGGCGGCCGGTGGGGTCGCTGATCAAGCCCTTCGTGTACCTCGCGGCGCTGTCGGACCCCGAACGCTACACGCTGGCGACGCTGCTGGACGACGGGCCCCTGACGCTGCACCTGCCGCACGGTGAACCCTGGACTCCGCAGAACTTCGATCGTGAGTTCCGCGGGCCGGTCACGACGTGGGAGGCCCTGGTGCAGTCCTACAACGTGCCCACCGTGCGTCTTGCGCAGGAGATCGGAATCCCGCAGGTGGTGCGGCTGCTCCAGACGCTGGGACTGGAACGGACCCCGGCGGCCCTCCCGTCACTGGCCCTCGGCGCATTGGACCTGTCGCCGCTCGAGGTGGCAACGCTCTACCAGGCCCTTGCCAACGGCGGCTACGCGACCCGCAGCCGGGCGATCCGCGATGTGCTCGACGCGGAGAACGAGGGGCTGTCCCACTACGGGCTGGAGCTGCGCGGCGCGGTCCCCGACGGGGCGGTACGCCTGGTTACCCGGACGCTGCACGACGTGACCACGCAGGGCACCGGGCGGCAGATCGGCTGGCGCGTGCCGGGACGCATGGTCGCCGGCAAAACCGGGACCTCGAGCGATCTCCGGGACAGCTGGTTCGCCGGCTTCGACGACCGTTTTCTGCTGGTGGTCTGGCTGGGTCGGGACGACAACCGCCCGATCGGCCTGACCGGTGGCAGCGGCGCGGTGCCGATCTGGGCGCGGGCGATGGGGGCGTTTCCGGGCGGGTCACTGGGCCTCGGACACCACCCCGAGATCCGGATGCAGCAGGTCGATCGGGCGTCCGGTCTGCGCGCAGACACCGATGCCTGCTCCGAGCGTATCGAGTTACCCTTCTGGCGGGAATCCGCTCCCGAAGTGCGTGCCGATTGCGACCTCGGGGTAGCTCTTCCCGGACAGGGCGGCGACAACTGGCTTGAGAGGTGGAGGCGATGAAGCAGGTGATGAACGGGGGTTCCGCGCTGGGGCGCCGGGTTGGCCGCCTTTTCGCAGCGCTACCGGCTGCCGCGCTGCTTGCGGCCTGTGCGGTCCCCGCCCCGCGTCCGGACGTTCCCGTGGAGACCGGCGTCGTGATCCCCGCGCCCGAGATCGCGCCGGCGGAGCCGGAACAGGCCCCTCCGACCGCGCCCAGTGAGCCTGCGCCGACCGCGACCGCGGCGCTGGCACTGGCCGAGCAGTCCGATGCGGCGCTTGCGGCGGGTGATCTGCGTCGCGCCGGCCTGCAGCTGGAGCGGGCGCTGCGCATCGCCCCGCGCGACGCCGGGCTCTGGAACCGCCTGGCACGCGTACGGCTCCAGCAGGGCGAATTCCAGCAGGCCGAGCGCATGTCGCAGCGCTCGCTGCAGCTGGAATCCAGCGATCGCGCCCTCGCGCTCGCGAACTGGCGCGTCATTGCCGAGGCCCGGGAACGGATGGGTGACGCGGCGGGCGCGGAGCAGGCGCTCGACGAGGTGCGGCGCCTGGAGCGGGCGCTTGGCTGACGCGACACCGGACGCCGCCCGGCACGCCTGTGCCGCCCTGCGCAGCGGCGGCCAGCTCGCGCGTGCAGTGCCCGGCTTCCATCCGCGCGAGGCACAGCAGGTGATGGCCGGGCTGGTGGCCGAAACCATTGATGCCAAGGCCGAGGCGCTGTTGGTGGAGGCGGCAACCGGAGTGGGCAAGACCTTTGCCTACCTGGTGCCGGCGCTGCTCTCTTCGCGCCGGGTGCTGATCTCCACCGGCACCAAGACCCTGCAGGACCAGCTCTTCCAAAAGGATCTGCCGATGGTCTGCGATGCTCTCCGGCGACGACCGAAGACGGCTCTGCTGAAGGGGCGCTCGAACTACCTGTGCCACTACCGGCTGGAGTCGGCGGCGGCCGATGGCGCCGGACGTGGCCGGCAGGCGGAGACGATCCGGGAGCTGCGCCGGCTGGCCGCGACCTCCCGGACCGGCGACCTGACGCAGGCCGGAATCCTCGCCGAAGATGCGCCGCTGTGGCCGCAGGTGACCTCGACGGTGGATAACTGCCTGGGTGGCGAGTGCCCCCGGCTGAACGAGTGCTTCGTCGTGCGTGCCCGGCGTCGGGCGCAGGAGGCGGAGGTGGTGGTGGTCAATCACCATCTGCTGCTCGCGGACATGGCCCTGAAGGACGAGGGCTTCGGCGAACTGCTGCCCGATGTGGAGGTGGTGATTGTGGACGAGGCGCACCAGTTGCCGGAGATCGCCGGCGCGTTCTTCGGGCTCGCCTTCGGCACGCGGGCGGTCCGCGACCTCGGTCGCGACGTGCTGCGGGAGATGGAGCGGGACGCCCCGGACATGATCGATCTGCGCGAGGGGGTCTCCGACCTGCAGACCGCCGTGGCCGCATTGCTGGACGGCTCAGAGGACTGGCCGGCGCGCGCCGCCTGGGCCGAAGTGCCCGATCAGCATACGGTGCTGGAGGTGCTGTCCGGATTGGACGCGGCGCTGGAGGCCCTCGAGGTCGGCCTGCGCGCCGCCGCGCAGCGTGGGCCGGGAATGGATCAGGCGCGCTCACGCTGTGTTGCCCTCCGTGCCCGGCTGCGCGGCTGGCTCGAGGACACGGCGGGCACGGTGCCCTGGGTCGAACGCTTCCGCCAGAGCCTGATGCTCCACCGCACGCCGCTGGATGCCGCGCGGCCGCTGGCCGAGCAGCGGGCGCGCACCCCGGCCACCTGGATCTTCACCTCCGCGACCCTCGCGGTCGGCGAAGATTTCCGGCACGCGGCGCAACGCCTCGGACTGCCGGAGGACGTTCGCGCGCAGCGCCTCGACAGCCCGTTCGACTTTGCCCGGCAAGCCTGCCTGGCGGTGCCCGCACCGCCGCTGCAAAATCCCAATGCCCCCGGCTACACTCGCGCCTGCGTCGATTGGGCATGGCCCCTGCTAACCGGAAACCCCGGCGGCGGATTCTTTCTGTTCACCAGCCACCGGGCGTTGCGCGAGGCGGCCGCACTGCTGCGGGACCGGCTGCCGCCAGACCGGCCGCTGCTGGTGCAGGGGGAACGGCCCCGTGCGGAATTGCTGGAGCGTTTTCGTGCGTCCGGGCAGGCCTGGCTTCTCGGTGCCCACAGCTTCTGGGAAGGGGTCGACATTCGTGGCGATGCGCTGTCGATCGTGATCATCGACCGCCTGCCCTTCGCCGCCCCCAGCGATCCGGTCCTGCAGGCGCGGGCCGCCGCGATCGAGGCGGCTGGCGGGAGTCCGTTCATGGATTTCCAGCTTCCGCAGGCGGTGCTGGCTCTGAAGCAGGGTGTCGGCCGCCTGATTCGCGGCGCGGGCGACGCCGGCATCCTCGCGCTGTGCGATCCGCGGCTGACCGGAAAGCCCTACGGGCGTCAGTTCAGAAGGAGCCTGCCGGGCTTTCACGAGTCCCGCGATCCCGCGGCGGCACTGGAGTTTCTCCTGGCTGCCCGACGGCACCGAGGGACCAACGCATGCGCCTGATCGCACTCGAGACCGCCACCGAGGCCTGTTCGGCGGCGTTGTGGATCGACGGCGATGTCCGCTGGCAATTCGAACGGGCGGCCGCAAGACGCCATGGCGAACGGGTCCTGGAGCAGGTTCAGTGCCTGCTCGCCGAAGCCGGACTGACGCCCGGTCAGCTCGACGCGGTCGCCGTCGGACGCGGGCCGGGGGCATTCACCGGCGTGCGCCTGGGCCTGGGGGTCGCGCAGGGCCTGGCCTTCGCTGCCGGAATCCCGGTGGTGCCGGTGTCCACCCTGGCGGCACTGGCCCAGCAGGGAGCGGATCGCGGGGCGCGCGAGGTCCTCGCGGTGCTCGACGCTCGCATGCGTGAGGTCTACTGGTCGCTGCTGCATACCGGCCCCGATGGGCGGGTGGTGGCGGCCGCGGCCGAGTTCCTGAGCCCGCCGCAGGATGTTTGCGCGGACTGGGGAGCGGGCCCCCGGCTGGCGCTTGGCAGCGGCCTGTCCGCCTACCCGGAACTGGTTCAGCGGCTGGGCCTGTCGGCCCCGGAGATCGACGTCACGGCACTGCCGTGCGCGCGCGAGGTCGCGGTGCTGGCAGCTGCAGCCCATGCCCGGGGCGAGGCGGTGCCGCCCGAGCAGGCACGCCCGGTCTACCTGCGCGACCGGGTCGCGGAGCCTGCACGGCCCCCGGCGGCGCCGCTTCCCCGGCACGGTGAATGATGACGGCTGGAGCGTCTGAAGGGTCCTTGGCAACTGGACCGCTCCTGTATCCCTGGGCGGTTCCGCTGCGCGCGCGGCTCCGCGCCGAGCCGGGAGACTTTCGCGTCGACGAGATCGCAGCCACGGAACCGGAGGGCGAGGGCGAGCACGTCTGGCTGCAGGTCCGCAAGACCGGTCTCGACACCGAGACGGTCGCCGAGTGGCTCGCCGGGGTCGCCGGTGTTGCCCGCCCGGCCGTCGGCTACGCCGGACGCAAGGACCGCCACGCGGTGACCACACAGTGGTTCAGCGTGCAACTGCCGGGGCGGAACGAACCGAACTGGTCGGCAGATCCGCCGGCTGGCATCGAGGTGCTCGTCAGCCGTCGTCACGGTCGCAAGTTGAAGACGGGTCATCTCAGGGGAAACGCCTTCCGCCTGCGTTTGCGGGATGTCCGCGGCGACCGGTCGGCTGCCGAAGCCCTGCTGGAGCGCATGCGCCAGCGCGGGTTGCCGGACTACTTCGGCGAGCAGCGCTTCGGTCACGCGAACCTGGAACGGGCCCGGGCCTGGTTCGCGGGCCGGCTGCGACCTCGGAACCGCAACCAGCGCAGTCTCTACCTTTCCGCGGCGCGGGCCGCGATCTTCAACGCGGTGCTGCGCCGGCGGATCGAGGATGACAGCTGGGACCGGCTCCTGCCCGGGGACGTCGCGAACCTGGACGGCAGCGGCAGCGTCTTCCCGGTCGCGGCGTTGGACGAAGCGCTGCGTGCCCGCTGCGAACAGCTTGACCTTCATCCCACGGGTCCGCTCTGGGGACGGGGCGATCCGGGCACGGGCGGCGCGGGGCGCGGCGTCGAGGCCGGTGTTGCGGCGACCCTGGGGGATCTCTCCGGTGGACTGGAACGGGCGCAAATGAAGCCGGCGCGCAGGCCGTTGCGGATGCGCCCGCGACGAATGGCGTGGTCCTGGGAGGCTGACCGGACGCTGGTGCTGGAAGTCGAACTGGGACCGGGCGAATACGCGACCGGCGTCGTCGCGGGGGTCGCGCTGATTTCGACGAGCGGTTGAGGAAACGTTGATTCATCGGCGTTTCCCCGCGGTACAGGGAAAAGCCGACAGAATCGGCTACCGCAGGGGGGTGCTTCTGAACCGGGCCGCAAATCACATTTGCCGGACAGCGTGCGCCGGGAAAGCCCGTATGGGTTTGCGCGGCGCTTCCCGGAACCGCGTCGGGCAGAGGCTCAGGATACTTCCGGACCGTTGCCCCGAGCCGCCGCCAGCGCGCGCTCGGCGCGTTCGGCCCGAGCCTCCGCCTCGACCCGGGCGGTGATGTCCTTTTGGATGCCGATGTAATAGGTCAGTTGGTCGTCGTCGTTGTACACCGGCGTGATGGACAGTTCGTTCCAGAACAGCGAGCCGTCCTTGCGGTAGTTGCGCAGGACTACACGACACGGGTCGCCCTTCTCCAGAGCCGCGCGAATCTGCAGCACGCCTTCCTGGTCGGTGTCGTCACCCTGCAGGAAGCGGCAGTCGCGGTACAGGATCTCGTCCGAGGTGTATCCGGTCAGTTCCTCGAAGGCACGGTTCACATAGATCAGTATGTTGTCGTGTCCCTCCTGTTCGGCGATCACGATGCCGTCATTGGAGGCGTCAACCGCAAGGGCCAGGAGTTCTGCATCAATGGATCGGGTCATGTTCCGGGTTGTTCGCGCGCCTTGCCCGGCGGCCTCAGACTCACCAGTCCAGAATGTAGCACAGGACGCAAATTCGCCAGCGGAGTCTGCGCAGTCTCCCGGGGAAACAGGAGGGCAGGTGCGAAAAGGGCTGCGCTCGCGCAGCCCTTTTCCGGTGTCGCAGAATGAATGTCCGGTTGGCGTTACATGCGCTGGATGATGGTGAAGGCGCCGCGCACGTCACCTTCGGAATAGCCGACTGCCTGATCTTCAGGATACAGCCGCTCGAGCGCATGCTGGATGTCCCCGCCAAGCTCGCTGCCATGGCAGGTCAGGCACAAACCGCCCGTCGGGATCGCACGCATGAAACGGAACACCTCTTCACCGTCTTCCTGAACGGTTTCGTGGTAAACCAGTTCCGACGCTGGTTCACCAGCGGCGCGCCGCGCTTCGAACTGCTCGAGCACTGCCCGCTCCCATTCATCCGGCGCGTTGTCCGGGTTGCGCAGCTTGAGGCTGGTTCGTCCGACACTCCAGCCGGTCTCGGCGGAGATGTCTTCGGCGATCTGGGGTGCGACCTGCCGGCATACGGAAATGCCCTCGGTCGGTCCCCCCTCCTGCATCGCCTCCATCAGGTGGCCTTGCAGGCTCCCCGCGAAGTCCTGGATTGCCGCCTGGCTGGCCGCAACGCGTTCATCGACGGATTCCGCCTGTGCCGGAATCACGGCGACGAGAGCCAGTGCAACGGGAATCATCGTCAATCGGTTCATCTCTACAGCCCTCTGATCGAATTTTGTCTGCCAGCTTATACAGCAGTTGTACAAATACTGCATAGACTTTCACCGGATTGCAAGCGGCGGGAAGCCGGAACACTGCCGGCGATCCCAGAGATCCGGGGGGGCACCTGCGACACGGAAAATACGGGCGGAATAACCGGCACCGCTTCTGCCTGCGGCCGGAAACTCGTGCGTTCCGCTACCAGTGGCCCCTTAAAGTTCACACATTACGGATATGCGGGCGTCCTCGCAACGCTGGCCCGTCGTCAGGGGGTGTGCAGGCGTGATCGGCCGGCGAGCCGATCAGCGCCGCTGTGGATGGCAATCAGGGCCCGCGGCGCAGCAGCACGTAGACGGCCCCGGTGCCGCCGTCGGCCGGGGGCGCGGAGCAGAAGGCGAGCACATCGTCACGCTGCCGGAGCCAGTGATCCAGCAGGCCCTTCAGCACAGGTCCCTGTTGTCGTGAGCGCAGCCCCTTGCCATGCACCACCCTTACGCAGAGCCGGCCGGCAGAGCGCGCCTCGGTAAGGAATTCGG
>PWRV01000006.1 GCA_003563455.1 Thioalkalivibrio sp. | reverse complement strand
TGCATGGATCCGAGGATCGCGATCAGTGCGATGAAGACGAGCTGGGCTTTGCAGGGCATGTCGGAGGCACAACGGGAATGTGGGGGCTAGTGTCCTGTCACACGTCTAATGGCGTCTTCAGAGCCCCCGAGCGGCGTCAGGGCCAGGCGCAGCGCGCAGCGCAATGGCCACTCCATTGGCAAGCGCTGCAACGCCGCACTGGCGTCGCTCGGGGGCTCCCTTCGGGCGAGGCGAGAAGCGGCCATCTGCGGCGTTACTTGCCCTTGAGGTAGGATGGCTACCCCGGCGGGCAAGTGCCTTGCAGCTCACCGCTTCTCGCCTCGCTGAAGACGCCATTAGACGTGTGACAGGACACTAGTGTAAAGCGGCGCGCCGGGCGCTGCATTTCCCACGCGCCCGCCGTGATGGTCTAGACTCCATGGTTCGCTGCCGAGGGGTGGCGTCCAGGCGTGTCCCGCGAGGCCGCCGGCGTCCCGGCGCCGCAGCGGGTTCGTGCCTGGCGGGTTTTTCGCTGAACCGCCGTTGGAATAGATAGGTCCAAACAGTCGTCCGTACCACAGGCGTTTTGAACCCAACGCCCCGGATGATCCGGATCGACCCAAAGATGAGAGGAGAACTCCATGACAAGCAACAAGCGCCGTGTCTTTCTGAAAGGCAGCCTGGCCGCCGGCACCGTCGGCGTAGCCGTGGGAGCCGGTCTGCTGGCTCCGAGCAAGCTTCTGGCCGCATGGCCATCCGATGCCTTCCAGTCGCTTCCGTTTGAAGATTCGCTCGAGGCTGCCCTCGGCACCACGGAAATGCCGGAAGGCGAGATCGAAATCACCGCCCCGGAGATCGCGGAAAACGGCATGGTCGTGCCGGTGACCGTGGAAACCGGGATGTCCGACGTCAGCGAGATGGCCCTGTTCGTGGTCGAGAACGGTACCCCGCTTACGTCCAAGTATGTCCTGGGTGCTGGCGCCATGCCGATGTTCGCCACCCGCATCAAGATGGGACAATCCTCCGACGTGGTCGCAGCCGTGAAGTCGAACGGCACCTGGTACAGCGCGACCCGCGAAGTGAAGGTCACCATCGGTGGCTGCGGCGGCTAAGCGTTCGCCATACCCTGAACGACATTCCCAATCTCTGGAGGTATAGCTAATGTCCACCATTCGTATTCGTGCCGCGGAACGCGACGGCGTCGTCACCGTCCGCGCCCTGATGACCCACCCGATGGAAACCGGTACCGCCAAGGACAGCGCCGGCAACCTGATCCCCGCCCATCACATCGAAACCGTCGTGGCGGAAAGCGCAGGCAACACCGTGATGACGGCCTACTGGGGCGTCACCATCTCGCGCAACCCCTTCTTTCAGTTCCAGTTTGCGGGCAGCGCGGGCGACGACCTGAAGCTCTCCTGGACCGATAACAAGGGTGAGAGCGACAGCGTCGAGACCACCATCGGCTGAGTCTATCCGGGCTGCAAGTCGAACACGGCCGGGGCACGTCCCCGGCTTTTTTGTGCCTGCTTTAACCCGGTGCCAGGGCAACGTAGAGTCGGGGTGAAACGATAACTGCTGAGCCACCAGCCTACCCACGGGCCCACCAGCCCGGGACCCCGCGAGGATTCAGGAGCGCACCATGCCGCAAAAACCCAGGATCCCGACACCGCGCCCGGCCACCGGGGCCATCGAGCCGCTGGGCGATGACAGCCTCCCGGCCGGCCGCCCCGGGCTGCGCCCGGCCTGCGCCTTCCAGCCGATCGAGCCGCTGTGGCGGCGACTGCCGAAACGCGACGAGCGCGGCCGTCGACTGGCCGACTTCATGATGCTGATCCCCGGCCTCAAGCGACGCAGCGACATGGAAATCCGACAGCGCCTGCAGGCGATCCACGAGGTTCTCGAGGGGTACAGCGATGTCGTCGCCTTCGTCGAAATGAACCTGCGCATCAACACCCTCTGGGTCTCGGTCCAGGCGCAGCCCGGCCTCTGCCTCGAGATCCCCGCGGCCATCAAATGCGCCGTGCCCGAGGCCCTGCTGATCGGACAGAGGCCCGATTCCTGAATCCCGGCAGCCCGCCGGCCGGGATGGATATCGGCCGGGTTGATGCCCTCTTGTCGAGCAGAAGCTTGCCAAACTGGGTTTTTGCGATAGCATCATCACCATGAAAGCGCGTACCGCGGTCGTTCAACGCGACACACTGGAAACCCGCATCCGGGTCGAGCTGAACCTCGACGGCAGCGGAAGCGGGCGTTTCGTCACCGGCATCCCCTTCCTCGAGCACATGCTCGACCAGGTGGCCCGGCACGGCGTCGTGGATCTCGACGTCCAGGCGGAGGGTGACCTGCAGATCGACGCGCACCACACGGTGGAGGACATTGGCATCACGATCGGTCAGGCGCTGGCCCAGGCGCTCGGGGACAAGAAGGGCATTCGCCGCTACGGCCACGCCTACGTGCCGCTGGACGAAGCACTCGCGCGCGTGGTGATCGACTTTTCGGGGCGCCCCGGTCTCGAGATGCACGCGGACTTCCGCCGTTCGCACATCGGGCAGTTCGACGTCGATCTTTTCCACGAATTTTTTCAGGGGCTCGTCAACCACGCCCGCATGACGTTGCACATCGACAGTCTCCGGGGCAACAACGCCCACCATGTGGCGGAGACCATCTTCAAGGCCTTCGGCCGCGCGTTGCGCATGGCGGCAGAACCGGATCCGCGCATGACCGAAATCACGCCTTCAACCAAGGGCGCCCTGTAAGGGGAAGGCATCAGGGGGCGTTCCCAAATGCAAAGTGTCGCCGTAATCGACTACGGCATGGGCAACCTGCACTCGGTGGAGCGCGCGCTCCGCCACGAGGCGCCCCCCGATACGCAGGTCCTGCTGACCAGTGACCTCGCGCTGATCCGCGAGGCGGATCGGCTTGTCTTTCCCGGACAGGGAGCGGCGGGGGACGCGATGCGTGAATTGCGTGCGATGGGGCTCGACCAGGTCCTGCCCGAGATGGCCGCCTCGCGACCCTTCCTGGGCATGTGCCTTGGCCAGCAGATCCTGCTCGACTGGAGCGCCGAAAACGGCGGTGTGGATCTCCTTGGCGTGATCCCCGGCACCGTGGAGCGCTTTCCGGAGCGCTCGATCGATGACGACGGACGCCGGCTGAAGATTCCGCACATGGGCTGGAACGTCGTGCGCCAGGTCCAGGACCACCCGCTCTGGCACGGCCTGCCGAGGGAATCCTGGTTCTACTTCGTGCACAGCTACCGGGCGCTGGCAGCGCGACGGGAGGACGTCGTCGGCGAGACCGACTATGGTCAACCCTTCGCCTCGGTGATCGCACGCAACTCGATGTTCGCAATGCAGTGCCACCCGGAGAAGAGCGCCGCGGACGGGCTGCGCCTGCTCAACAACTTTCTGCGCTGGGATGGTCGCTGGTGAGGGCGCGGCAGCCATCCATCGTCCGGGGTGGCGCAGGACCATGAGAGTTAGCTACGGAGTCGACGATGCTGGTGATACCCGCAATTGATCTCAAGGAGGGCAAGTGCGTCCGGCTGCGCCAGGGCCGGATGGAGGAATCCACGGTCTTCGGCGACGACCCGGTGGCGATGGCCGGGCGCTGGGTCGATGCGGGCGCGGAACGGCTGCACATCGTCGACCTCGATGGGGCTTTTGCCGGCGTCCCGAAGAACCGGGACGTGATCCACGCGATCGCCGAGGCCTATCCCGACCTGCGTATCCAGGTTGGTGGCGGCATCCGCGACGACGACACCGTGCTGGCCTATCTCGAGGCCGGCGTGGAATTCGTGATCGTCGGCACCAAGGCGGTCAGCGCACCACACTTCGTGAACGACCTGTGCCTGGAATTTCCCGGACGCATCATCGTCGGCCTCGACGCCCGCGACGGCAAGCTCGCGGTCGACGGCTGGTCCAAGCTCTCGCACCACGACGTGATCGACCTCGCGCAGCACTTCGAGGCCGATGGCGTGATGGCAATCATCTACACCGATATCAGCCGGGACGGCATGATGCAGGGCGCGAACGTCGAAGCGACCGCCCGGCTGGCAAGGGAGGTGCGGATTCCGGTGATTGCCTCCGGCGGCGTCAGCAAGCTGGACGACGTCCGGCGCCTGCTGGAGATCGAGGAGGAAGGCGTCGACGGCGTGATTGTCGGCCGGGCGCTGTACGAGGGCGCCTTCACCCTGCAGGAAGCGATCGCAGTGGCGGGCGGCAGGCAATGACAATGCTCGCGCGCCGCATCATTCCCTGTCTCGACGTCGATGCCGGACGGGTGGTGAAGGGCGTCAACTTCGTCGGGATTCGCGATGCCGGGGACCCGGTGGAGGTCGCCCGCCGCTACGACCAGCAGGGCGCGGACGAGATCACCTTCCTCGACATCACCGCGAGCAGTGACGAGCGCGAGACGATCCTGCAGGTGGTCGAACAGGTCGCGGAGCAGGTCTTCATCCCGCTGACCGTGGGCGGCGGCATCCGCGAGGTGTCGGACATCCGCCGCCTGCTGAACGCCGGCGCCGACAAGGTCTCGATCAACACCGCGGCGGTGCACCGGCCGGAGCTGGTTGCCGAGGCGGCCGACAAGGTTGGCAGCCAGTGCATCGTTGTGGCCATTGACGCCAAGCGGGTGGACGATGACGCCGAATTCCCGCACTGGGAAGTCTATACTCACGGCGGGAGGCGGCCCACCGGCATCGACGCGGTCGCCTGGGCACAGAAGATGACCCGGCTCGGCGCCGGCGAGATCCTGCTGACCAGCATGGATCGCGACGGTACCCGCATTGGCTTCGACCTGGACCTGACGCGCGCGATCAGCGACGCGGTGACCATCCCGGTAATCGCATCCGGTGGCGTGGGCGAGCTCGTCCACCTGGTGGAGGGAGTGGTCGAGGGCCACGCCGATGCAGTGCTCGCGGCGAGCATCTTCCACTTTGGACAGCACACCGTGGCGGAGGCGAAAGCGGCGATGGCCGCGGCGGGGGTGCCGGTGCGTCCGGCGCGCGAGGGCGAGGCGTGAACCGCGACATCCTGCGCGAGCTCGCGGAGGTGATCGATGCCCGGCGCGGGGCGGATCCCGAGACCTCCTATGTCGCATCCCTGCACCACCGTGGCCTCGACGTGATGCTGAAAAAGCTCGGCGAGGAGGCCACGGAGACCGTCATTGCCGCGAAGAACCCGGATGATGACGCCCTCGTCTCGGAGATGGCCGACCTCTGGTTCCACGCACTCGTGGTATTGTCTGCGCGCAGACGGCACCCGAACGACGTGATGGACGAACTTGCCCGGCGCTTCGGCCTCTCCGGCGTTGCCGAAAAGGCCGGCCGCACAAAGCCGGGCAAACGTTCCGGTTGATCCGGGGTCCAACTGAGTTCAGTGAAACGGGCACGCAGGCAACCCTCGGCCCTCGCCCGCCTTCGGGACAGGGCCTGGGAGGGGAACGGCAACGACGATCGGGCACCCCGATGATCATCCCTCGAGGTGACACGGGTCGTCGCGGTCGCTAGTGTAATTTTCAGCGTATTTGGAGGCATCCCATGGGGATCGGCGGTATCAGCATCTGGCAGCTTCTCATCATCCTGCTCATCGTAGTGCTTCTGTTCGGCACCAAGAAGCTGCGCAACATGGGCGGAGACATCGGCTCCGCGGTCAAGAGTTTCCGCAAGGCGGTCAAGGAAGGCGGCGAGTCCGATGAAACGGACAAGGACAAGGAACAGGCCGAGGGCGAGGAAATTCCGAAGGTCGAGGATCAGCAGAAGGGCCGGGTGATCGACGCCGAGGCGCGCAAGGAGGCCGAGTCCGGCCGCAGCGGCGAGCGTTCCTCCTGAACACGGCCGTCCCGCCGCCACACCCCACCGCCGGATGACCCATGTTTGACATCGGTTTCTGGGAGATCCTGATCATCACCCTGATTGCGCTGCTGGTCGTCGGACCGGAGCGCCTGCCCGGGCTTGCCCGCGAGATCGGGCGCTTCGTCGGCAAGACACGGCGCTTCGTGAACAGCGTGCGCTCGGACATCGAGCAGGAACTGCAGACCGAGGAGCTGCGCAAGATGGTCAAGGGCCAGGAAAAGGAGATCCAGGAACTGAAAAGCATGATGCAGGACACCGAGGAGACCTTGCGTGAAGACCTGCGCGAAACCGAGGAGGCCCTGCGCGACCAGCCCGATACCGGCCAGGCCCGGCAGAAGAAGCTCGACCCCGAAGGGCGGCCCGACTCCGGGTCAGCCTCCGGAAAGGCCTCTGGCAAAAAGAGCCTCGCCGCTGGAGAGGGCGCCGCGAGCACGCCTGCGAGCGTCAAGCGCGTGCCCTTGCAGCGCAGCCTGGATGCCGACCTTATGACCGAGTCGCCCGCGCGCAAGGAGCCGGCGCCCGTCGGGCGCGGTGAAGACGGGCGCAACGAATCCGACAGCAACGCGAACAAGGCATGAGCAACGGCAAGACCACCGGCGAGCCCTCCCAGGAGGCCACCGAAACCCTGCTCAGCCACCTGGTTGAACTGCGCGATCGCATTCTGCGCATGTTCCTGGCGATTCTGATCGTCTTCCTCGCCCTGTTCCCGTTCGCCAACCAGATCTACACCTTCCTCGCGAAGCCGCTGATGGCGCACCTCCCCGAGGGCACCAGCATGATCGCGATCGAGGTCGCCGCGCCCTTCCTGATCCCGTTCAAGCTGGTCCTGCTGCTCGCGGTGGTCCTGACCATCCCGTACATCCTCTACCAGTTCTGGGCCTTCATCGCGCCCGGGCTGTACAAGAACGAGAAGCGGCTCGCCATGCCGCTGGTGGTGTCGTCGACGCTGCTGTTCTACCTCGGGATGGCCTTCGCCTACTTCGTGGTCTTCCCGCTGATCTTCGCCTTCTTCACCGCCAGCGCGCCCGAGGGCGTCGCGGTGATGACCGACATCTCGCGCTATCTCAACTTCGTGATCATGCTGTTCATCGCCTTCGGCATCGCCTTCGAGGTGCCGATCGCGACCATCCTGCTGGTGTCGATGGGCGCCACCACGCCCGAGAAACTTGCGCGCAAGCGCCCCTACGTGATCGTCGGCACCTTCGTGATCGGAATGGTGCTGACCCCGCCGGACATCATCTCGCAAACCCTGCTGGCCCTGCCGATGTGGGTGCTGTTCGAGATCGGACTGCAGCTGTCGAAGGTGATGGAGAGGCGCAAGGCCGCCGAGCGCGCCGCGCAGGGCTTCACCGACGACGACGGGCCCGACGACGACGGCCCCCGTGGTGGCGGCCCGGGCAGCGGCCGCGGCAGTGGGCCCGGGGGCGGCCCGGGCGGCGGCACTTCCGGGCCGGGAACGAGCGGTGGCCCGGGCGGCCAGACCCCGCGCCCTGG
>PWRV01000054.1 GCA_003563455.1 Thioalkalivibrio sp. | reverse complement strand
CGAAAGCGGCTGCTGCGGCTGGCGGTGCTGTTGCGGCTTGCGGTGCTGCTGCACCGCTCACGCACCGATGCGCCGGTGCCGCTTGAGGATATGTCGGCCTCGGGCAAGAATCTCCGCATCGTCTTCGAGGACGGCTGGCTCGCGGAACACCCGCTGACCGCGGCCGACCTCGAGCACGAGGCCGCGCAGCTGAAGGAGCTGGGTTTTACCCTGAAGGCGTCCTGAGGCGGGGGGGTTCACGCCCGTCCGGTTCAGGCGGACCGGTCAGTCGAACCGATCCGGGCGAATCGTGCCGGGTACCGGGTCTTACCGGTTCGCCAAACGCTCCAGCAGATCCTTTTGTGCCGAGTACGGCTCTTCGCCGGGCGTCGGGCTCAGGCGCCGGTAGCCGCCGTCCTTCTGCAGGACCCAGGCGGAGGTATTGTCCCGCATGTAGTAGAACAGCGACTCCTCGGCAGCACGCTCGCGCAGCTTGGGATCCTTGATGGGGAAGGCGGCCTCGACCCGCCGGAAGAAGTTGCGCGGCATCCAGTCCGCACTGGACATGTACAGTTCCGGTTGTCCGTCGTTGCCGAAATAGAACACGCGCGAGTGCTCGAGGAAGCGCCCGAGTACCGAGCGGACCTCGATGTTCTCGGAGACGCCCGGCACGCCGGGCCGAAGGCAGCAGATGCCGCGCACCAGCAGCCGAACCTGTACGCCGGCACCGGAGGCGCGGTAGAGGGCCTGGATTACGCCGGGTTCGATCAGCGAGTTCATGCGCGCCGCGATCAGGGCCGGCCGGCCGGCCCGGGCGTGGGCGGTTTCGCGTTCGATGCGCTCCACGATTGCGGTGTGCAGGGTGAACGGGGCCTGCAACAGGTCCTTCAGCTTCGAGACCTTGCCGAGGCCGGTCAGCTGCTGGAAGATCCGGTGCACGTCCTCTGTGATCACCGGATCGGCGGTGAGCAGGCCGTAGTCGGTGTAGGCCTTGGCGGTGCCCGCGTGGTAGTTGCCGGTCCCGAGATGGGCGTAACGGGTGATGCGGTCCTTGTCGCGCCGCACGATCAGCGCCAGTTTGGCATGCGTCTTGTAGCCGACCACGCCGTAGGTGATGTGCACGCCCGCATCCTGCATGCGGTTCGCGAGTTCGATGTTCGCTTCCTCGTCGAACCGGGCCCGCAGTTCGATGACCACGGTGACCTCCTTGCCCGCCTGTGCCGCCTCGATCAGCAGCTCCACCAACTCGGACTGGGTCCCGGTGCGGTACAGCGTCTGCTTGATCGCGAGAACGTCGGGGTCGCGCGCCGCCTGCCGGATGAATTCGATCACCGGCATGAAGGACTCGTACGGGTGGTGCAGCAGGATCTCCTGCGCGCGCACGGCCTCGAAGATGCTGATGCCGGCGCTGTGGTAGCGCGGCAGGCTGGGGACAAAGGGGCTGAACTTGAGATCCGGTCGTTCGACCAGGTCATGCACCGCGATCAGGCGATTCAGGTTCACGAGGCCGTGCACCTGGTACAGCTCGCTCCCGGTCAGCTTGAACTGGGCAAGCAGGAACCGCGCATCGTCCTCCGGGCAGTTGTCCGCGATCTCGAGGCGCACCGCTTCACCGTAATTGCGCTGCGGCAGTTCGCCCTCGAGTGCATTGAGCAGGTCGTCGATTTCCTCCTCCCGCACGAAGAGGTCGGAATTGCGTGTGAGCCGAAACTGGTAGCAGCCGGTCACCTTCATGCCCTGGAACAACTCGTCTACATGGGCGTGCAGGATCGACGACAGGAGCACGAAATCATTGTCACCCCGGGCGACCTCGCGCGGCAGGCGCACCACGCGAGGCAGGGAGCGCGGCGCCTGTACAACCGCGCGTCGGGATTCGCGACCGAAGGCATCCTTGCCCTTCAGGGTGACAATGAAGTTCAGGCTCTTGTTCAGAATGCGCGGAAACGGGTGCGCCGGGTCGAGCCCGAGCGGGCTGAGCACGGGCTGGAGCTGTTCCCGGAAAAAGTCCTTCAGCCATCGCCGCTGGGCGTCGTTCCAGTGCGTCCGCCGGATGAAGCGGATTTCCTTTTCCGCCAGTTCCGGAATCAGCACCTCGTTCAGGGTGCGGTACTGCTCGGCAACGAGTTCGTGCGCGACCACGCTGATCTTCGCCAGTTGCTCCGATGCGGTGAGTCCGTCGGGCCCCGGCGTGTGCACGTTCAGGGCGACCTGCTGGCGCAGCGAGCCAACACGGACCTCGAAGAACTCGTCGAGGTTGGTGGAGGAGATGCACAGCAGGCGCAGGCGCTCCAGCAGCGGATAGTCCTGGTCGAGCGCGAGCTGCAGCACTCTCCGGTTGAACTCCAGCAGCGAGAGTTCGCGGTTCAGGTAGAGTTCAGGGTTGGCGAGATCGATGTCGTTCATCGGGGCAGGGCGGCGGTGCGGGCAGGGTGCGAGGGTAAACCATTCCCCAGGTGCGGTATACCGCACCGGCCCTCATCGCGCAGGCGTTCAGGCCGCGAGCAGGAATTCGACCAGGGCCTTCTGGGCGTGCAACCGGTTTTCGGCCTCGTCCCAGACCACGCTTTGTGCTCCCTCGAGGACCTCGGTGCTGACCTCCTCCTCGCGGTGTGCCGGCAGGCAGTGCATGAAGATCGCATCGGGTCGCGCCAGGCGCATCAGCCCGGTATCGACGAAGAAGCCCGAAAAGGCCTGCCGGCGGGCACTTTTTTCGTCCTCCTGCCCCATGCTGGCCCAGACGTCGGTCACGACCAGATCGGCGTCGCGCGCCGCCTGGCGCGGGTCGCGAACCAGCTCCAGCGCGGGACCGGCAGCGGCGCTGATCTGCGGATCGGGATCGTAGCCCTCCGGGCAGGCGGCGGCGAGCGTGAAACCGAGAAGCCGCGCTGCGTGGATATAGCTGTTGCACATGTTGTTGCCGTCGCCGATCCAGGCCACGCGCTTGCCGTGAATCTCGCCACGATGTTCGAAATAGGTCTGGAGGTCGGCAAGGAGCTGTGCCGGGTGCTCGCGGTCGGTAAGCCCGTTGATCACCGGAACCGAGGCGTAATTGGCGAAGCGCTCGACCTTCTCGTGCTCGTAGGTGCGGATCATCACGCAGTCGACCATGCGCGAGAGTACGCGGGCCGTGTCTTCGATCGGCTCGCCGCGACCGAGTTGGGTGTCGCGCGGCGACAGGAACAGCGCGTTCCCGCCGAGCTGCTGCATGCCCACTTCAAAGGACACGCGGGTGCGGGTCGAGGACTTCTCGAAGATCATCGCCAGCGCCTTGCCGCGCAGGATGCCGTCGTGGTGGGTTCCGGCGCGGGTTTCGCCTTTCAGTTCGATGGCGCGCTCGATGATCTGGCGAATTTCGGTGCCGGTCAGATCCGCCAATGATATAAAATGCCTCAGGGTCATGCGCTAATCCTATGTCTTTCTTCCTTTTTGATCAGCTCAAGCACGATATCGGATACCGTGTCGGCGATCTCGGTCGCCTGCGCGTCGTCGATGATCAGTGGCGGGAGCAGGCGAATCACGCGCTCCGCAGTGACGTTGATCAGCAGGCCCCGCTCCAGCGCGGCACGCACGAGGCCGCCGGCCGGGCGATCCAGTTCGATGCCGAGCATCAGTCCCCGGCCGCGGATCTCCACCCCCTCGGGGCGGTCACCCAGTCTCTCCTCGAACAGGCGCAGGAGCCGGGCACCCACCCGCTCGGCTTCCTCGCGCAGGGCTTCGGCCTGCATCACGTCGAGAACGGCGAGTGCGGCGCGGCAGGCGAGCGGATTGCCGCCAAACGTGGTGCCGTGGCTGCCGGGCGTGAACAGGTCGACCGCGCGCCCGGCGACCAGGCTGGCGCCGATCGGCACGCCGTTGCCGAGGCCCTTGGCCAGGCTGAGCACGTCGGGCAGCATGGCGTCGTGCTGGAACGCGAACCAGTGGCCGGTTCGACCGATACCGGCCTGGACTTCGTCGAGCATCAGCAGCCAGTCGTTCTCGGTCGCGAGCGCGCGGAGATCGCGCAGGTATCCCTCCGGCGGTATGCGGATGCCACCCTCGCCCGTGATGGGCTCGACCAGGATCGCGGCGATTTCCGGATGGTTGCGGTACTCGGCCACCGCCGCCGAATCGCCGAACGGGACGCGAACGAAGCCCTCGAGCAGGGGTTCAAAGCCGTGCTGGATGCGCGCATTGCCGGTGGCGGTCAGTGTGGCCATCGTGCGTCCGTGAAAGCTGCCATCCATCACGATGATCCGGGGCCGTTCGATGCCCCGGCGGTGTCCGTGCAGGCGGGCAAGCTTGATCGCGGCTTCGTTGGCCTCGGCGCCCGAGTTGCAGAAAAAGACCTGATCCATGCCGGACAACGCACTGAGGCGACGCGCGAGTTTCTCCTGCAACGGAATCCGGTACAGGTTGGAGGTATGGATCAGTGTGTGCGCCTGGTCGGCAACGGCGGCTGCGATCTTCGGGTGGGCGTGCCCGAGCCCGCAGACGGCAATCCCCGAGAGGGCATCCAGGTAGCGGTGACCCTCGGTGTCCCACAGCCACGCACCCTCACCGCGCTCGAAGGCGACCGGTAGCCGGTTGTAGGTTTTCTGAAGGGCATCAGCCATCGCGAAGTCTCCGTAATGAAGAAGGCCGGTGACACCGTCAGGCGCTGCACCGGCCCTTGGCGGAGACACGGCCAGACGTATCTCCATGCCTGTCGATTGTCGGACTATTTCATCTGGCTGGCAACGAAGTCCCAGTTGACCACGTTCCAGAAACCCTCCAGATACTTGGGCCGGAGGTTGCGGTAATCGATGTAGTAGGCATGTTCCCAGACGTCGACGGTCAGCAGCGGGGTCTTGCCGGCGCGGAGCGGGTTATCGGCATTCGAGGTGTTGACGATCTCCAGGGAACCGTCGGGGTTCTGCACCAGCCAGGTCCAGCCGGAACCGAAGTTGCCCGTGGCCTGCTCGTTGAACTTCTCCTTGAAGGCGTCGACGGACCCGAAGGTCGAGTTGATCGCGTCGGCCAGCTTGCCGGAAGGCTCGCCGCCGCCGTTGGGGCTCATGCAGTTGAAATAGAAGGTGTGGTTCCAGACCTGCGCCCCGTTGTTGAAGATGCCACCGGCCGGCGCCTTCTCGACGATCTCTTCCAGGGTGGCGTTCTCGAATGCGCTGCCGGGCAACAGGCCGTTGAGTTTGGTCACGTAGGTCGCATGGTGCTTGTCGTGGTGAAACTCCAGGGTCTCCGCGGAGATATGCGGTTCCAGTGCATTCTTCTCGTAGGGCAGTGCGGGCAGTTCGTGTGCCATGCGGAATCTCCTTGACGGTGTCTGCGAGGCCTCGCAGGGTTCTTGGGGGATCGCGTACGATAGTCATACGCCATCCCGGATGCAATTCCCGACGTGTTCGCTCGGCTTTAATGCTGTTCGCCTTTGTTGCAGGGCACGAGCGAAAGGGCGACGCCGATCTCTTATGATGCCACCTGTCGACGCGTGAAGCACCGGAGCCTTCGTGAACCTGTACCCGTCTCGACATCCCGGAGCACCGGCTGCGCGGCCACCGCGTCGTGCTGAGGCGGCCGTGCGCCGACAACGTTACGGGTCTGTCTGCCAGTCCCCGCGGTTTCACCCATCCGTTCCCTGCCGCTTCCCGCGATGACCGATTCGCCGCGTCCGACCCGGCAAGCCTCTTCGGAGGGCGGCGCCATGGCGCGGGCAGGACGCTGGCTTGGGCCGCTGCTTTTCCTGCTCTTCCTGCTGGTGCCGCCGCCGGCCGGTTTTGAACCGGACGCGTGGCTGGTCCTTGGACTGACCCTGTTCATGGCCACCTGGTGGGTCACCGAGGCCGCGCCGATTCCGGTGACCGCGGCTCTGCCGGTTGCCGTGCTGCCGGTGCTCGGGGTGGTGCCGATCGCCGAGGCGACCGCCCCCTACGCAAACCCGCTGATCTTCCTGTTCGTCGGCGGTTTCGCGGTGGCACTGGCGGTGCAGCGCTGGAATCTGCACCGGCGCGTGGCGCTGACGGTGCTGGAATTCTCCGGGAGCCGGCTGGACCGGCTGATCGGCGGCTTCATGCTCGCCACCGCCGGGCTCAGCATGTGGGTCAGCAACACGGCCACCGCGGCGCTGATGCTTCCGATCGCGTTGTCGGTGCTCAACCTGGTGGAAACGGACGCACAGACCCGCGAGGCCGGATCGCGGCCTGCGCTGGCGCTGCTGCTCGGGATCGCCTTCGCGGCGAACATCGGTGGGATGGCAACGCTGATCGGTTCGCCACCAAACGCGCTGACGGCCGCATTCCTGAACGATCGCTATGATCTGGAGATCGGTTTCGTGCAGTGGCTGGTGATGGGCGTGCCCATCTCCGCGTCGCTGCTCCTGTTCACCTGGTGGTCACTGACGCACTGGGTGTTCCGAGTGCACCGGATCCGCCTGACCGGACTCGACGGTCTGCTTTCCAGCCAGCGCGAGGACCTCGGTGGCTGGACCTCGGCCGAACGACGCGTCGCGGTGGTGTTCCTGCTGGTGGCGCTGGCCTGGTTGTTCCGCCCGCTGCTCAATGATCTGTTTCCGATCGAACTCACCGATGCCGGGATTGCGGTCCTCGGTGCGGCCGCCCTGTTCATTCTTCCGTCGGGACGCACCGAACAGCGCTATCTTCTGATCTGGGAGAACACGCGGGACCTGCCCTGGGGCGTCCTGGTGCTGGTTGGCGGCGGGCTGAGTCTTGGCTCGGCGATCGAGAGCAGCGGACTTGCGGCGCTCACGGCGCAAACCCTCGATGCAGCCGTACAGCTGCCATTCTGGATCCTCGCGGTCGGCGTGATCCTGCTGACGATGATCCTGAGCCACGTGACCAGCAACACTGCAACGGCCGCGACCCTGCTGCCGCTGGTCGCGGCACTCGCGCTGCAGGCCGATACCTCACCGCTGCTCCTCGCCGTGCCGGTGGCGCTCGCGGCCTCCGCTGCCTTCATGCTCCCGGTTGCAACGCCCCCGAATGCGATCATTTTCGGCAGTGATCGGCTGAGGGTGCTCGACATGGTCCGGGGCGGAGCACTGCCGAGCCTTGCATCCGTGGTGCTGCTGATACCGGTGGCGCTTTTCTGGGTGGGTCTGGTGCTGGGATCGGGGTGAGCGTGATGGCAACGGCATCCGGCGCACGGCAGACGCGCCTCGCACTTAACGACATGCTCTGGTTGCTTGCCGTACCTGTCTTCCTGATCGTTCTGAGCCGGATCGCCGTGCAGCTCACCGATACGGCGGTCGTCGTCCTGGTGCTCGGGCTGGCGCTGTTCATGACGGCGGGCATCTGGCTGCGGCTGGTGCTGCGCAGGCGAATTTTCCTGGCCGGGGCACTTCGTGTGGAAAGTCCGTGGTACCGGCGGCTTCGTGG
>PWRV01000247.1 GCA_003563455.1 Thioalkalivibrio sp. | reverse complement strand
GGATTCGCATCGACCGCACCACACACATAGATCAAAAACAATCTATCTCATCTAATTTATCTATTTGTTATCGGCTATCGGTCTTTCTACTCTGACCAGCCGATCTCACCACCATCCGATTTCCACAACGCGCAGGAGACAACCAATGGCCGTCAAGAAATACGACGCGGGTGTGAAGGACTACCGCGAAACCTATTGGATGCCGGATTACGTTCCGCTGGAAACCGACCTCCTGGCGGTATTCAAGATTACCCCGCAGCCCGGCGTCGATCGTGAGGAGGCCGCTGCCGCGGTGGCCGCCGAGTCCTCCACCGGCACCTGGACCACGGTCTGGACCGACCTCCTGACGGACATGGATTATTACAAGGGCCGCGCCTATCGCATCGAGGATGTGCCCGGCGACGACTCCTGCTACTACGCCTTTGTCGCCTACCCGATCGATCTGTTCGAGGAAGGCTCGGTGGTGAACGTGTTCACCTCGCTGGTGGGCAACGTGTTCGGATTCAAGGCCGTGCGCGCGCTGCGCCTCGAGGACGTGCGCTTCCCGATCGCCTATGTGAAGACCTGTGGCGGGCCGCCGATGGGAATCCAGGTCGAGCGCGATGTGATGAACAAGTACGGCCGCGCGCTCCTCGGCTGCACCATCAAGCCCAAGCTGGGTCTGTCCGGGAAGAACTACGGCCGCGCGGTATACGAATGCCTGCGGGGCGGCCTCGACTTCACCAAGGACGACGAGAACATCAACAGCCAGCCGTTCATGCGCTGGCGCCAGCGCTTCGACTTCGTGATGGAGGCCATCCTGAAGGCCGAGGCCGAGACCGGCGAGCGCAAGGGCCACTACCTGAACGTCACTGCCCCCACGCCGGACGAGATGTTCAAGCGTGCGGAGTACGCGAAGGAGATCGGCGCGCCGATCATCATGCACGACTACATCACCGGCGGTTTCTGCGCGAACACCGGTCTGGCCAACTGGTGCCGTGACAACGGCATGTTGCTGCACATCCACCGCGCGATGCACGCGGTCATCGACCGCAACCCGCACCACGGCATTCATTTCCGCGTGCTGACCAAGATCCTGCGCCTGTCGGGCGGCGACCACCTGCACACGGGCACCGTGGTCGGCAAGCTCGAGGGCGACCGCGCGTCCACGCTGGGCTGGATCGACCTGCTCCGCGAATCCTTCGTGCCGGAAGACCGCTCGCGCGGGCTGTTCTTCGACCAGGACTGGGGCTCGATGCCCGGCGCGTTCGCTGTCGCCTCGGGCGGCATTCACGTCTGGCACATGCCGGCGCTGGTGGCCATTTTTGGCGACGACGCGGTGCTGCAGTTCGGTGGCGGCACCCTGGGTCACCCCTGGGGCAACGCAGCCGGCGCGGCCGCCAACCGCGTGGCCCTGGAAGCCTGCGTGCAGGCCCGCAACGAGGGCCGCGAGGTCGAGCGCGAGGGCAAGGAGATCCTCACCGCCGCCGCCAAGCACAGCCCGGAACTGAAGATCGCGATGGAGACGTGGAAGGAGATCAAGTTCGAATTCGACACCGTCGACAAGCTGGACGTCACCAACAAGTAATGATCCGCGGGGCCGGGGTCCGCGAGGCGCCACCCGTGCCACGCGCGGTCCCGACCGGGCTAAACCGATTACCAGAGGAAGACCGATATGGCCGTTGAAGTCTACAAGTCGTCGACCAAGTACGAGACCTTCTCTTACCTGCCCCCGATGACCGCCGAGCAGATTCGCCAGCAGATCAGCTACTGCATCGCCCAGGGCTGGAACCCTGCGGTGGAACACACCGAGAGGGAACAATCGATGAGCAACTACTGGTACATGTGGAAGCTCCCGCTGTTCGGCGAGCAGTCCGTCGACGTGGTGCTGCAGGAGCTCGACGCCTGTCATCGCGAATTCCCGGACCACCTGGTGCGCTTCATCGCGTATGACAACTATGCCCAGAGCCAGGGCATGGCGTTCGTGGTGTACCGCTGATCCGACGGGGCACCCATCCGGCCGCCCCACTCTGGCCGCCAGCGGATCATCCGCAGGCCAGTTGCCTGTCGTGGCCGCGGCCTGACCGCCCGGCCCGCCCGGCAGACCCCAACCGTTCGAGGTACGTGATGCCACAAGCCGAAAACAGCAAGGCCAGCGCCACCCTCTCCGGGCGCGAGCTGGCCCTGAAGCGCCGCAAGGCGATGGCTTTGCATGGCAAGTCCGCATTCGTGAAGAAGGCGGCGGCCACGCAAGGGGCGTCGTCGCGTCGAGCGCCCTCCGCAACATCCAGCGGGACCGCATCCAGTTCAACCGTCGAAGCGACCCGAAAGGTCGAAGCGGGTGTGCACGCCGGTGCCTCCAACGGGCGACTGCGGGCGCAAGCGCGCCGCGAGGCGATGAGCCGCCGCGGCAAGGCGGCGACCAGCCAGCCCGCGTCCAGTCGTCCGAGCGGCCGGATGCGTCCGAAGCCGAACGACACCGCGCAGCAGACCCCGGCATCGAGCCACGGCGCGGGCCAGGCGACCTCCGTCCGGAAGGCGGGTGACTGTGACTGCAAGGGCGAGCCCTGCGACTGCCCGGAGGCCGAAACGCGCCCCGCCGCCGAACAGCGCGAGTCCGCCTCCGCGGCTCCGATGCCGGCAGCGTCGGCGACGCGCATGCCCGGCGCCAATATGCCAAAAGGCCGCGCGATCGCCCGCGCCCGCCGCGAGGCGCTGTCCCGCAGCGGCAAGGCCGGCCTCGTGCGGGCAACGCACCTGGCCCGCGCTGCTGCGGTGATGCCGGATCAGGACTGGCAGAGCGCGATCGCCGGTGAACGCCCCAGCGGCCGCCAGATCGCGATGCAGCGCCGCAAGGTTCGGGCGCTGGCCGGCAAGGCCGGCAGCGCGCGCGACAGCAAGGGGTCCCGTCCCAGCGGTCGCCGGCGGGCACGGCTCGACATCCCCGCCCCACCGAAGGTGGAGGAAGGACACACGCTATCCGGTCAGTCGGTCTCCGGCACCATGGTCGAGGGCACGAAGAAACTGACCGGCGTGGAGGCCGGTGCCTGTCGCGGCATCACCGGCACCGAATACATTGGCGTCGAGCTGTATGACCAGCAGTGCCCGACGCGCCCCGACACCGGTCCCACCAAGGTGGGCGTCTCCAGCACCACCCGCGAACACAAGGTAACGGGCACGGAGGTCGGCCGTTCCCGCCACGTGACCGGTGACGAGACCGGTGCCTGCCGTGGGATAACCGGAACCGAGTACCTGGCGGTGGAGCGCTACGAGGAATTCTGCGAGACGCGCCCCCAGCCCTCTTCCGAGAAGGTCGGACAGTCGGAGACCTCCCGGGGACAGTCCGTGACCGGTACGCTGGTCGGCCGCTCACCCCGCGTCACCGGCGACGAGCCGGGGTCGAATCGTGCCGTCACCGGCACCGGCTACAGCCAGCCGGCCGCCGACACCGCACCGGACAAGGTTGCCCTCACCCATACCGCTGGCGGCAGGACCGTCACGGGAAGCAGCGTGGGCCAGAGCAAGCGCGTCACCGGCGATGAGCCGGGGGCCTGCCGGGGGATCACGGGTACCGAGTACCTCTACGCCGAGCAGTTCAAGGAGGTGTGCAGCACCACCCCTCCGGACACTCCGCGCAAGGTCAGCGTGATGCTCACACATGCGGACCAGTCCGTGTCCGGAACCGAAGTCGGCCGCTCCAGCCGGGTCACTGGCGACGAGCCCGGATCGTGCCGGGAAATCACCGGTAACCAGTACTACACCGCGTCCGATTTCGGAGACCTGTGCAATGTCGGTGGCCCCCGCAAGGTGGGGGACATGAAGACCCATTCCGGCGGCCGGGTCACCGGCACGGAGGTCGTCCGCAACCCAAAAATGTCCGGTGATGACAAGGGGGGGGGCAAGCCCATCACCGGAACCGATTACGTGAGCGCCGACCAGCTTCAGGCTGTCTGCGCCCCCAGCACCCCCGTTCCCGCCATCGAGAAGGTCGCGGTTGACCAGACCTGGCGCGGCCAGTCCATAACCGGCAGTCCCATCGGGCGCGGCCCGAAGATGACCGGTGACGAATCCGGCGGCTGCGCACCCATCAGTGGCACGCCCTACATCGGACGCGGCCAGTACGGCGGCTTCTGCCCGGAGCCCGCGGTAGCGCAACAGGAAACGCTCATCCCCTCTGATGCACTGATCCCGGCGCAGGCCGTGACCGGGGATCGTCCCGGAGCCGGCGGCTCCGTGATGACAGGGGACGAGCGCGGCGCCTGCGAGCCGGTCAGCGGGACCCCCTACGTCGGGGTGGACAATGTGATGCCGCAGTGCGCGACGAGCGGACGTTTCGTCCAGCGTGCAAGAACCTGGGAAGAGCCTCCCCGCCCGCCTGCGCCGGCCGACTTCAGCATCCGCTCGCCGGCGCGGGCAGCCCAGGAACGCCAGTTTGAAGACGTCACCGGTACCGGCTACACCAGTGAGCGCATCACTGGGCCGGTCAACAAGGCCACCGGCCTGATTACCGGCACTCCGGAGTTCCGGCACCGCGATGCCGGCACGCTGGAGCAGGAGCAGGAAGAGGTGATCACGGCCGCGCGCCGGTTGACCGGCGAAGGGAGCCAGACCGGCACGCCGATCACCGGTGACGCCTGGGATGCGGCCAGCCGGGTGACCGGCACCGAGGGTGCTTCCAGCCTGGGGCGCAATGTCTCCCAGCGTGGGCAACCTCGCGGCGAGGGCGTCAATGCGCGCCGCTTCCGCGAGGCCGAGCACCCCGAAGTACCGGAGAGTCGCATCACGGGTTCCTCGGGGAACACTGGCAGGGGTGCGCTGGTGACACTGTCCGGCGGCGCCCGCGGGTAAGGACCGATCGGTGAACACGCGCAAACGGCTCGCGGCGATGCGGAAGGCGGGGGTGCTGCCCGAACAGGCGCCACCCCCACCACCGAATCCTGCCTGCGTGGTCGTGGCGGACCAGCCGTGCGAGCACGCACTGGCGGACCGTGAACTGAACCGCCAGCTGTACGATTACGAACAGAACGTGCGCAGCGGCTTCACCGCCATCATCGACACCCTCAAGACCCTGTCCGACTGCCAGCACACGATGAACTTCGTGGAGGAGGCGCAGCGCCTCGCAGTCGAGCGGCTCGGGTACGAGCTTCCGGTGGAACTGCTCGAGGATTCCTGGATTGCCGGTCTAGACCTGCGCGCACTGCATGCGTGGTGCACTTTCCAGGCCATCAAGACCTGCGTCGAGCGCGCGCCCGTTGATCAGAGACCGCTGCAGGAGCGTTCGCTTCTCGACGCCGCGTTCATCCAGTGCTGCGGCTACCACACCCTCGACATCAGCCCGTGCGCGGATGGCCGCCTGCAGGGTCTGGTGCCATTCATCCTGCGGCTGGCGCCGAATGACGCGGTGGCCGTGAAGGCCTACGCGGGCGCGATGTTCGACATCGAGGACGACATCCTCGACTGGACGCAGCGCGAACTTCACCGACTGTCGGGCGGCATACCCGGCGGCGCAGAAGCGAACTACCTGAAGGTTGCCGTCTACCACTACAGCACCTCGAACCCGAACCACGAAGGCTGCGCAGCCCATGGCAGCAACGAGCGGGTTGCCGTGGAGAGCGCGCTGGCGCGCCTCAATGAACTGCGTGCGGCCATCGACAACCCCTTCGGGATCGGTGCCGCGCCCGACATCCTGCTGCTCGGCGTGGATACCGACATCGACGCGATCCGCGTCCACCTGCCCGATGCGAAGGGCGACATCAGCCCGCACCGCTACGTGGAAAGCTTTCAGATCTACCACGACACCATCGGCATGACCGCGGAACACGCACGCGCCCACATCGACGCCGCGATAACCGAAGCGGAGCACGCCGAGGGCTGGGCGCGCGGCGCCGGTCAGACGCCCGCAGGTATCCGGCGCCTGATCCTGCACCTGCTCGAAGCCAACCTCTCGCAGATCGAGTACGTGATCCAGCATCACGAAGGCCGGTACCGGGTGATTGGCCACAACGAGCGCTTCATTTGCGTGGGCGAAGCGATGAGCGAACTGCAGTTGCGCAACAAGTTCTATTTCGCGCACCTCGACACCGTGGAGGAAGGGGCCAACGACATGGACGTCGGGATCCGCATCTTTACCGGCCTCAACGTTCGCCATGGGCTTGGCGTGCCGGTGCTGATCCACTTCCACTACTCGCAACGCGTCCCCGGGGCGCGCGAGCGCGCGATCACGCGCTGCATGCGGGTCAAGGAGGCGGTGCAGGCCCGCTATCCCGAACTGCACAGGAACCACCGGCTGTTCTGCCAGATGGCGATCAGCGACATCCACGGCAGCGAGCGCTGCACCTTTGTGGAAGACGAACCTGAAATCATTGGGCACTAGACGACAGATCATGGAGACACATCGCACCCTTAGAGACGAGAACCGCCCCGCGGGCACGGGCGGCGTCCTCACTCCCCGGTCCCTGTTCCAGGTACCC
This sequence comes from Thioalkalivibrio sp., assembly GCA_003563455.1. GTDB lineage: Bacteria > Pseudomonadota > Gammaproteobacteria > Ectothiorhodospirales > Ectothiorhodospiraceae > Thioalkalivibrio. Next base: position 919 of record PWRV01000247.1, on the reverse strand, counting down.
AGCCGGTCGACAGGCCGGTCCGCCGCCGGGTTTTCGAAGACTGTCCCGGACGGATTCAGCCATCAGGCGTTGGAACAGAGCATTGAAGACGCGACCAGCGATTTCCGCGTAAACCGATCCGGCGAGCGTGCACGATGAAGATCATGCGAGTTGAAAAGACGCTGGTTTCGACCAACCGCATCGACAGCCTCGGACACCGGCCGCTGCTGGTGGTGCAGGAAAAGATCGGCGGCACGCGCAGCGTTGCGGTCGATTCGGTCGGCTGCATCCCCGGCGACTGGGTGATCTGTGTCGGCTCCTCGGCCGCCCGCGACGCGGCCGGAAGCAAGGAGTTTCCGTCCGATCTGACCATCGTCGGCATCATCGACCACTGGAAGGGAGACGGTGACTGATGGAGATCATGCGCGTCGAGGACGAACTCGTCTGCACGCGCCGCGTGCCGGGCCTGAAACAGGCCTCGCTGCGGGTGCTGAAGAATCAGGGCGGCGCGCTGTTCGTGGCTACGGACCCGGTGGGCGTGCCTCCGGGGAAATGGGTCTTCACGGCCAGTGGCAGTGCCGCACGCTGGGCGATGCCGGATCCGAAGATCGCGACCGATCTGACGATCTGCGGAATCATCGACCACTGGGAAGAATGAGTTCGGCGCGGTTGCGCTGAACCGGGCAGGCAACAACGGGACGGCAGGACAAGGTGCTGGAAATCGGGCCCCCGGCCGTTGATTTGGGCAGTACAACTGGTATTCAAACTGAATCTCTTCAGAGGAGTAACGAAATGGCTGAACGTATGGGTATTGCCCTGGGCATGATCGAAACCCGCGGTCTGGTTCCCGCAATCGAGGCAGCGGACGCGATGACCAAGGCCGCCGAGGTCCGGCTGATCGGCCGCCAGTTCGTCGGCGGCGGCTACGTCACCGTGCTGG
>PWRV01000036.1 GCA_003563455.1 Thioalkalivibrio sp. | reverse complement strand
TCCTCGATGGTCTCCAGGCAGTCGGCGGAGAAGCCCGGGCAGATCACGTCGACGCTCTTCACGCCCTGATCCGGCAGGGACTCCATGGTCTCGTCCGTATACGGGCGCAGCCACTCCTCGCGCCCGAACCGGGACTGGAAGGTGACCTGCCACTGCCCGTCCTCGAGCCCGAGGGCCTGGGCGAGCTGGAAGCCGGTCGCGTGGCACAGGCAGTGATACGGGTCCCCGGCGAGCAGGTAGCGCCGCGGTACCCCGTGGAAGGAGATGATCAGCCGCTCCGCGCGGCCGTTCTGCTCCCAGTGCTCCTGCACGCTGGCGGCCAGCGCGTTGATGTAGCCCGGCTCGCGTTCATAGCCGGAAACGAAGTGCAGGTCGGGTGTCCAGCGCCAGCCGCGCAGCTCCTGCGACACCGCGTCGAGCGTCGATGCGGTCGTGCTGGCGGAGTACTGCGGGTAGAGCGGCAGCACCACGAGCTTGCGCACGCCCTGCTGGCGCAGCTCGTTCAATGCATCGGGGATCGACGGGTTGCCGTAGCGCATGCCCACCGCGACCGGGATCGGTCCGGCCTCGAGCTTCGCGAGCCGCTTGCGGATCCCCTCCGCCTGGCGCTGGGCGATCACCAGCAGCGGTGACCCCTCGTTGGTCCAGACGGTTGCGTATTTTGCCGCGCTGCGCCGCGGCCGGATGTTCAGGATCACGCCGTTCAGGATCAGCCACCACAGTGGCCGCGGCACCTCGACCACGCGCGGGTCCCAGAGGAACTCCTTCAGGTAGCGGCGCAGCGCCTTCGGCGTCGGAGCATCGGGCGTGCCCAGATTGGTGACCAGCACACCAACGTGGCTGGGGCTTCCGTGCTGATAATCGGGTTCACCTAGGGATTTCAAGCTCGTTCCTCACGCGTGTGAATCGGGGGCGGCCGGGGGGCTGCCCGGGGGAATGGACCCTGACAGAGGGAAGCGGTTCGCGACGGCTGCGGCCCTTACCCGGTTTCAGCTCCGGTGCAGACGCTCTCGCAGCGGGCTGCTGCGCGGGAAGTGTGCCTGAAGGAACTCCATCTGATCGGCGAGCCCGCGGTGGCCCTTCAGGTAGACATACTCGGCGTGAGTGGGAAGAAACGGGATCGCGAGGAGCTGCATTCCGGCCTGCTCCGGCGTGCGTCCGGCCTTGTGGTTGTTGCATCGCTTGCAGGCGGTGACGACATTGACCCAGGTGTCGCTGCCGCGCTGGCTCAGGGGTGTCACGTGGTCGCGCGAGAGATCGTGTACCTCGAAGCGTTTGCCGCAGTACAGGCACAGGTGCCCGTCGCGGCGGAACAGGGTGTCGTTGTTCAGCGGCGGAATATAGCCTCTCTGCAGGGTCCGGTTGGTCCCCTGGGTCGCGATGATCGAGTTGACCTCGACGACCGACTGCCGGCCGGTGAAGGCGCTGACACCGCCACGGATGCGGTACAGCAGGGTACCGCAGGTGTAAGCCACCTGCCCGCCGTGGTAAAGACGCACGGCCTGCTGGTAATCGATCCACTCCAGCGGCATCCCGGAGGCGTCCGTGCGCAGGACCTGCTGTTGCAGCGGTATCATCGAGTGTGCTCCCGGTGAAGCCCCAACCCGCTGGACAATAATCAGGGAGCGCCGAGAACGCAATCGCCCCCCGCAGCAGAGGCTTGCAGAAGCCGCCTCCAGCCGGCGCCCGGCATCGCGGCCACAGGCTGCTCCGACGGGTCAGGGACAAACGCGTTTCGGGTTTATGACCTCTACCGATTCGGCTACACTCCCGGACCGTTTTCGGCCGTGTTGCGCCAGGGGTGTGCAGCGGCCTTCCGAGGAATCGATCCGCCAACGCGGCCCAGCTTCAGACCGCGATCGCCGGGCCCGGGGAGAGAGTGCATGCCAGTCAGATTGTCGGTCCCGAAGGAGAGCGCGAGCGGCGAGCGCCGGGTGGCGCTGGACCCGTCGGCCGTGTCGCGCTTCAGCAAGATGGGCGTCTCCGTCCAGGTCGAGAAGGGGGCCGGCGACGCCGCACGCTTTCCCGATGACACCTACGGCGATGCCAGGCTGCTGGACGCCGCGGAACTCTACGGCCAAACCGACATCATGGTCCGGGTCGCGCCGCCGACCGCAGAGGAGATCCGCAGCCTGCCCGAAGGGGCGACACTGGTGAGTTTCTTCCATGCCCACCGCAGCCCGGAAATGGTCGCGGCACTGAAGGAGCGCCGGATCCTGTCCTTTGCGATGGAGCTGATTCCTCGCATCTCGCGCGCGCAGAGCATGGACGCCCTGTCCTCGCAGGCGGCGGTGGCCGGGTACAAGGCCGCGCTGATGGGCGCCGACCTGTCGTGCCGCTTCTTCCCGATGCTCACCACCGCCGCCGGCACCATCCGCCCGTCGAAGGTGATCGTGATCGGCGCCGGCGTCGCGGGCCTGCAGGCGATCGCGACCGCGCGCCGGCTCGGGGCGATGGTCGAGGCCTACGACGTGCGCTCGGCGACCAGGGAGCAGGTGGAGTCGCTGGGCGCGAAGTTTCTCGACCTGGGTGTGAAGGCCGAGGGCGAAGGCGGTTACGCCCGCGAGCTCACCGAAGACGAGAAGAAGCGCCAGCAGGAGGCGCTCGCCGGCTTCATCGCGAAGGCCGACGTGCTGATCACCACCGCCGCGATCCCCGGCCGCCCGTCGCCGAAGCTGATCCCGGCCACGATGGTCGAGGGCATGAAGCCGGGCGCGGTGATCGTCGATCTCGCGGCCGAGGGCGGCGGCAACTGCGAACTGACGCGCCCCGGCGAGACGGTCGAGCACGGAAGCGTGATCGTGCACGGGCCGCTGAACATACCGTCGCAGGTTGCGCTCCATGCATCAGAAATGTACGCGAAAAACCTCCAGAACTTTCTGAGCCCCATGCTGAAGGACGGCGAATTCGCGCCCGACTGGGACGACGAGGTGATCGCAAAGAGCTGCCTGACCCGCGACGGCGGGATCATCCACGGCCCCACCCGCGAAGCGATCGAGGGAGACGCGTCATGATCGAGGGTTTCGTCGCGCTGTATATCTTCATGCTCGCGGCCTTCACCGGCTACGAGGTGATTTCCAAGGTGCCGGTGATCCTGCACACCCCGCTGATGTCCGGCTCGAACTTCATCCACGGCATCGTGCTGGTCGGCACCATGGTCGCGCTCGGCCATGCGGCGACGCCGCTCGAGCAGCTGATCGGCTTTGTCGCGGTGATCCTCGCCGCCGGCAACGCGGTGGGCGGCTACGTGGTGACCGAGCGCATGCTGGAGATGTTCAAGACCAGCCGGGGAGACAAGTGATGGGCGCGGTCATGACCGTCATCAACATCGCGTACTTCATCGCCGCGATCCTGTTCATCGTCGGACTGAAGCAGATGTCCTCGCCGACCACCGCGCGGCGCGGCATCCTGTGGGCGGGCGTCGGCATGGTGCTCGCCACCGTGGTGACCTTCGCCCACCCGGAACTTGAAGGGGCGGTCAATTACCTGCTGATCGTCCTTGGCATCGCGATCGGCGGCGGTCTTGCGTGGTGGAGCGGCCGGAAGGTCGCGATGACCGACATGCCGCAGATGATCGCGCTCTACAACGGCATGGGCGGTGGCGCGGCGGCCGGCATCGGCGCGATCTACCTGCTGCAGGCCGACCCCGAAACCGCCTCGGACGTGGTGCTTGCCATTGCGGTCGTGGGCTCGCTGATCGGCTCGGTGGCTTTCTCCGGATCGATGGTGGCCTTCGCGAAGCTGCAGGGCCTGATGGACAAGACCGTGAACTTCCCCGCGCAGCAGTGGGTGAACCTCGGCGTCTTCGTTGTCACCGTACTGCTGGGGCTGTCGCTCGCGCTCAGCGGCGGCGACGTCAGCGGTCCCGTGCTGCTGCTGTTCTTCGTGCTGGCACTGGCCTTCGGCATCATGATGACGCTGCCGATCGGCGGCGCCGACATGCCGGTGGTGATCTCGCTGTACAACGCACTGACCGGGCTGGCCGTCGGCTTCAAGGGCTTCGTGCTCGACAACCCGGCGCTGATGATCGCCGGCGTGGTGGTCGGCGCCGCGGGCACCCTGCTGACGCAGCTGATGGCCAAGGCGATGAACCGCAAGCTGTCGAACGTGCTGTTCAAGCAGTTCGGCGGCGGCGCCGGCGGCGCGGCCGAGGAGGTGACCGGCAGCCTGAAGCCGATCGAGGCCCCCGACGCCGGCATCATGATGGCCTTCGCGAACAAGGTGATCATCGTGCCGGGCTACGGCATGGCCGTGGCGCAGGCCCAGCACAAGATCTGGGAGCTGACCCAGCTGCTGATCCAGCGCGACGTCGCGGTGAAATTCGCAATCCACCCGGTGGCCGGCCGGATGCCCGGGCACATGAACGTGCTGCTCGCCGAGGCCGGGGTGCCCTACGACATCATCTACGACCTCGACGAGATCAACAACGAGTTCAAGACCGCCGACGTCGCGGTGGTGATCGGCGCCAACGACGTGGTGAACCCGATCGCTCGTACCGACCCGGACAGCCCGATCTACGGCATGCCGATCCTGAACGCCGACGAGGCGCACAACGTGATCGTGATCAAGCGGGGCCGCGGCGCCGGGGTCTCCGGCATCGAAAACCACCTGTTCTACGCCGACAACACCCGCATGCTCTACGGCGACGGCCAGAAGGCGGCCTCCGAACTCATCGCCGCCATAAAGGAACTCGGCTGACCCTCGCGTCGGGCAGCCCGGATGCGCCCCGGGGCTGGGCTGTGTGGGGACAGATCTGCAAATCTGTCCCCGCCCCTTGACCAGGGCTGCCCGCAGACGGCGAACCAGTCACTTGCGGCACATCGTGGCGGAGTGTTATGCACAAGCTGCCGCGAGGCAGCAAAAAAATGCGGTTTAGCCCTCATAGCTTCCCGCCATCCACATGAAGTGAGCGCAAGATGCTGAATCAATTAGAAAAAGAAAGATTGAACATTTTTTAGCCAAGCTAATACAAATCCTTGTAGTACAAGCCTCTGCGGACTCTGCCCCGGCTATTTCCACAGAGTTATCCACAGGATCCGTGGATAACCCGGCCGCACCCGGGCGCCGCTCGCGGCACCATCGCGTACACTCGCGGCATGCGCCACGAAGCCCTTGTCCGCGTCGCCGTGGACCGCCCGCTGGACCAGCTGTTCGACTATGCGTGTCCGTCAGAACCGCTGCCCGAACCGGGCCAGCGCGTCCGGGTGACCTTCGGCCGCAGCGAACAGACCGGCGTGGTCATGGCGGCCGGAAAGCCACCCGCGGTCGATCGCGCCCGTATCCGCCCGCTGGAGGCGGTCGTCGACCCCGAGCCGATTCTCCCAGGACCGCTCCTCGAGCTCCTGCGCTTCGCGTCCCGCTACTACCATCATCCGATCGGCGAGACGGTGCTGAATGCCCTGCCCCCGGCCCTGCGCAAGGGCGCGCCGCTGCCCTCTCCGGCGCCGGCCGAGCCGCGGTGGCGGCTCAGGCCGGAGACAACCCCTCCGCGCCTCGGTGCCCGGCAGCGCGCGATCGTGCGGGGCCTTGAGACCAGCGGCACGGCCCTGGCCGTGGGCGCCCTCGCCGACCTCACCGGCCTGGCGCTGCGACGGGACGAGCTGCATCGGCTCGCCGACCTGGGACTCGTGGAGGCCGTCGCCAACGAGCCCCTGACTCCGCCCTCCGCGAGCTCCGCCGTGACGCTGACCCCGGACCAGCGGCAGGCAGTGACCGCCATCGCCGCCGAACTCGGCAGACCTTCGGCGTTCCTCCTCGACGGCGTCACCGGCAGCGGCAAGACCGAGGTGTATCTGGAAGCCGCGGCGGCGGCGATCGCACGGGGGCTGCAGGTGCTCGTGCTGGTCCCGGAGATCGCGCTGACCCCGCAACTGGTCCGGCGCGTCAGCCAGCGCTTCCCGGGCCAGGTCGCCGCGCTGCACTCCGGGCTTCCGGCGGGCGAACGGCTGCGCGTCTGGGATGCCGCGCGCCGCGGCGACCGGACGCTGCTGCTTGGCACCCGGTCCGCGGTGTTCACGCCGCTGCCGGCGCTCGGGCTGCTGATCGTCGACGAGGAGCACGATCCGGCCTACAAGCAGCAGGACGGCCTGCGCTATCACGCCCGCGATCTCGCGATCCTGCGCGGCCACATCGAGTCGTTGCCGGTGGTCCTCGGGTCGGCCACCCCGACACTCGAAAGCATCGCGAAGACCCGCGACGGACACTACCGGCATCTGCCCCTGGGCACGCGGCCGGACGGTTCGCTGCCCCCCCCGGTGCGCTGCGTCGACACCCGCGTGCACCGCCCGGACGAGGGACTCACGACCCCGCTCCTCGACGCGATGCGCGCCACGCTGGAGCAGGGCCGCCAGTGCTTCGTGCTGCTGAATCGCCGGGGCTTTGCGCGCGTGCTCGGCTGCGAGCACTGCGGCTGGGTCGCCGACTGCCCTCGCTGCGACGCGCACCTGACCGTGCACGCAGCCGCGAGCCGTTCGATCTGCCACCTGTGCGGCTTCAGCCAGGCACTCGCAGCGCACTGCCCGGAATGCGGCCAGGCCCTCAGCCAGCAGGGCCTCGGCACCCAGCGCGTGGAACGTGCGCTCTCGCGCCACTTCGCCGGTGTCCCGCTGGTGCGACTCGACCGCGACAGCATCCGGCGGCGCGGCGAACTCGAGCGCTGTCTGGAGACGATCCGGCAGATGGACGCCGGCATCGTCGTCGGCACCCAGATGCTCGCGAAGGGGCATGACTTCCCCCGCGTCGGCCTGGTCGGGGTCATCGACGTGGATCAGGGGCTGTTCAGCGTCGACCTGCGCGCAGCCGAGCAGACGCTGCAGCTCGTGCTGCAGGCGGCGGGGCGCGCGGGGCGCTCCGGGGACCCCGGCGTCGTGCTGGTGCAGACCGGCCACCCCGGGCATCCGCTGATGCAGGCGCTCCAGCGCGGCGACTACGCATCGATGGTGGCGCCGCTGCTCGACGAACGCCGCGCCGCCGCAATGCCGCCGTTCGGCTTCCTGGCCCTGATCCGCGTCGACGGACCGACCGCGGGGGCAAGCGCGCGGCAGGCGGAGGCGATTGCCCGCCAGCTCCGCCAGCACGCCCGCGGCGTCCGCGTGCTCGGCCCGGCCCCGGCACCGCGCCACCGCGTGAACCGCCGCTACCGCGAACAGATCCTGCTCGTCTCCCCGACCCGCAACGCGCTGCACCATACCCTCGTCGTGGCCCGCGACGCTTGGCAGCAACACCCGCCGCCCCGCAACCTGCGGATCAGCATCGACGTCGATCCGGTCACCCTCGCCTGACTCCCATGGCACTATGCCACCCCCGAAGATGAAAGCTCCCTCCCCCACCTGTGGGGGAGGGTTGGGGTGGGGGCGCGGCGTCGGGCCC
>PWRV01000160.1 GCA_003563455.1 Thioalkalivibrio sp. | reverse complement strand
GCTTGCAGGAGAGGCGTGAACCTGGAAACTCAATCCGCCCGAGGCTGATCAATTTCCGATGAACCGTCGCTTCTTCCTGATGTTGCTCGCCGTGGCCGTGGTATTCGGCGCAATCTTCGGATTCAAGGCCTTCATCGACGCCGAGATCGATGCCTTCTTCGACGAGATGCCGGTGCCGACGGAAACGATCACGGCCTCGGTCGCTCGCGCAGATCACTGGCGGCCCGAGATCCGGGCGATTGGCAGCCTCGAGGCCGTACAGGGCGCCACGCTCAGCACCGAGGTCGGGGGCATCGTCAGGGAGATCCTGTTCCAGCCAGGGAGCGAGGTCGTCGAAGGCACCCCGTTGCTCCGGCTCGACACCGAGACGGACCGGGCCGAACTGGCCAGCCTGGAGGCGGCAACGCGACTCGCCGAGCAGGAATGGCAGCGCGCCCGCCGACTGGCGGTGGAACAGAACATCTCCGAGGCCGAGGTGCAGCGCCGCCGCAGCGAACTGGAGCAGGCCCGGGCGGCGGTCGCCGCGCAACGGGCGCGTATCAATCAGCGAATGCTGCGCGCGCCCTTCGACGGCGTGCTCGGTATCCGGCGCGTGAACCTCGGCCAGTACGTCTCGCCGGGTGACTCGATCGTGACCCTCGAATCGGTGGATCCCATTTACGTCAACTTCAGCCTCGCCGAGGGGCGACTGGGCCAGGTGAAGACCGGGCAGTCCCTCGAGCTGCGGGTGGATGCCTTTGCCGAGACATTTGCAGGAACGATCTCGGCGATCGAGCCGCGGGTGCGTGCCGCGTCGCGCAGCTTCGAGGTGCAGGGGCTGGTCCGGAACCCGGAGCGCAGGCTGCGGGCCGGACAGTTCGCGCGGGTGACGCTCGCAACCGGAAAACCGCAGGCGGTGATCGTGCTGCCGCAGACGGCGATCCGCTTCAACCCCTTCGGCAATTCCGTCTTCGTGATCTACGAGGACGACGAGGAACAGCTGCGGGTGCGCGAGCGCTTCGTTCAGACGGGCGAGCGCCGGGGAGACCTGATCCGGGTTGTCGACGGGCTGGAGGAGGGCGAACGGGTTGCGAGCAGCGGCCTGCTGAAGCTGCAGAACGAGACTCCGGTCGAGATCACGGAGGAGGCCCAGCCGAGCGAGGATCCGGACCCGCGTCCGGACAACGCCTGACGCCCGGAGGCCTTCGGAACCCGCGATGCGCTTTACCGACATCTTCATCAGCAAGCCCGTGCTGGCCACCGTGGTCAGTCTCTTCATCCTGCTTCTGGGGATGCGTGCGATCTTCGATCTCAACGTGCGGCAGTTTCCGGAGATCCAGAACGCCGTGGTCACGGTCAGCACCGCCTACATCGGCGCCGATGCCGAGCTGATCCAGGGATTCGTGACCACGCCGCTGGAACGGGAAGTCGCCGCGGCCGGGGGCATCGACTACCTCGTTTCCACCAGCGTCCCCGGCATCAGTGTGATCCAGGCCCACCTGCGGCTCGATTACGAACCGAACGAGGCGCTGACCCAGATTGCCGCGCAGGTCAACAAGGTCCGCGGAGAGCTCCCCGCCGAGGCCGAGGATCCCGTGGTCGAGCTCTCCATTGGCGAAGACATCGCGGCGATGTATTTGTCGTTCTACTCGGACCGCCTGGCAAACAACCAGATCACCGACTACCTCGCGCGCGTGGTGGAACCCGAGCTATCGACGATCACGGGAGTGCAGCGCGCGGAAATCCTCGGGGGCGAGACCTTCGCGATGCGGATCTGGCTGGACGCCGATCGCATGACTGCGCATGGCGTTACCGGCCGCGACGTGCGCGCGGCGCTGGAGGCCAACAACGTGCTCGCAGCGGTCGGGCGTACGCGCGGGCAGCTGGTCACCGTGGATCTGACCGCCGAAACGGACCTCTCCAGTCCCGAGGAATTCGAGCAGCTGGTGGTGCGCGAGGAAGACGGCGCTCTGGTCCGCATCGCGGACATCGCCACGGTTGAGCTGGGTTCGCAGAGCTACGACACCTCGGTACGCTTCAACGCGCAGACCGCGACGTTCATCGGCATCGAACTTGCCCCTGACGCCAACGCCCTCGACGTGATTGCCGCGGTGCGCGAGACTTTCCGCGACCGTGTGGTGCCTCAGCTACCCGAGGGGCTGGAGGCAGAGATCGTCTACGACTCCACGGATTACATCGAGACCGCGATCGAGGAGGTCCTTCTCACCATCGGGCTGGCACTGGGGATCGTGCTGGTGGTGATCTATCTGTTCCTCGGGTCGCTGCGCAGCGTAATGATTCCGGCGGTCTCGATCCCGCTGGCGCTGGTGGGGACCTTCATGCTGATGCTGCTGATGGGGTTCTCGATCAACCTTCTGACGCTGCTGGCGATGGTGCTGGCGATCGGGATCGTGGTCGATGACGCGATCATCATGGTCGAGAACGTGCACCGGCACATCGAGAACGGCATGCGGCCCTTCGACGCCGCGATACGCGGGGCTCGGGAACTGGCCTGGCCGATCGTCGCGATGTCCACCACCCTGATCGCGGTCTTCCTGCCAATCGGATTCGTCGGGGGGCTGACCGGGACCCTATTCGTCGAATTCGCCTTCACGCTGGCCGGTGCGGTTCTGATCTCCGGCGTGGTTGCACTGACCCTGTCGCCGATGATGTGCTCGAAGATCCTGCGCGGGCACGAGGATGGACGCCCGGGCGGGCGGCTCGAGGGCTGGCTCGATGCCCGCTTCTCCGGGCTGCAGGCACGCTACCGCCGACGGCTGCACGGCGCGCTGGACGAACGTTTGACAACGCTCGTCTTCGGGCTGATCGTGCTGGTCTCCTGCTACTTCCTGTTCGTGACCAGCAATACCGAACTGGAGCCGCCGGAGGACCAGGGCTTCGTCTTCTCGATCATGGAGGGCGATGCCTATCTGGCGCTGGACCAACTGGAGCGCAACACGCAACTCACTGATGGCTTCATCGACGAGATCCCCGAGCTGCGGAACACCTTTATCGTGAACGGTTTCGGCGGTGGCGCCACGCCGGCGACCAACGAGGCGATCGGCGGTTTCGTGATGGCACCCTGGGACGAACGCGAACGCAGCACCAGTGAGATCCTGGAACAGGATCTGCAGCCGCTTCTGGATCGAATCCCGGGGCTGAGCATCTTCGCCGTCGAGCCCCCGTCGCTGCCCAGCCCTGGCGGCGGTGCGCCGGTGAGCATGGTGATTGGTTCCACCGGCCCGATCGAGAACCTCGGCGATCTGGCTGACGAGATCATTGGGCGCGCGATGGCCACCGGGCGTTTCATCTTCGTGGATTCCGATCTGGACTTTGACAAGCCGCGGGTCAACCTGAAGATCGACCGCGACAAGGCGGCGCAAATGGACATCGACATGGCCACGCTGAACGCGGACCTTGCGCCGCTGCTGGCCGGCGCCTTCACCGGGCGCTTTGCGATGGATGGTCGCAGCTACCGGGTGATCCCTCAGGTTGCGCGCACCGCGCGACTGAATCCGGATCAACTTCCCGAACTCTACACCCGGACTCGCGACGGCGAACCGGTGTCACTGTCGAACATCGTGACGCTGGAGGAGACCGTTGCCCCCCGGCGGCTGCAGCGCTTCCAGCAGCTGAACGCGGTCACGCTCTCTGGAGTGCCGCGGCCGGGAGTGACTCTCGGTGAGGCGCTCGATCTGCTTGACGGGATTGCCGAGGAAGTACTGCCTGCCGGCTTTACGGTGGACTACGCCGGGCAGTCCCGCCAGCTGAAGGCGGAGGGAGCTCAGTTCGCGGTCACCTTCTTCTTTTCGCTGGTGGTCATCTATCTTGTCCTGGCCGCGCAATTCGAATCCTTCCGCGACCCGCTGATCATGCTGATGACGGTGCCGATGTCGATCGCCGGGGCCCTGGTCTTCATCAGCCTCGGCTTCACCTCGCTGAACATCTACACGCAGGTTGGATTGGTCACGCTGATTGGCCTCATCGCGAAGCACGGGATACTGATCGTCGAGTTCGCTAACCAGCTGCAGGCGCAGGGGCGCTCGATGCGCGAGGCGATCGAAGAGGCCGCGAGCCTGCGCCTGCGCCCCATCCTGATGACCACCGCGGCGACCGTGATCGCGATGGTGCCGCTGCTGCTCGCCACCGGCGCCGGCGCGGGCTCGCGGTTCGCAATGGGTCTGGTTATCGCGAGCGGCATGACGATCGGTACGCTGTTCACGCTCTTCGTGGTGCCCGCCGTCTATCTCTATCTCGCGCGCGATCGTTCGCGGACCGCAACCGTTGCCGAGGCGCAGGCCGCGCCATAGGCGGCCGGCCCCTGGCCGATCGCCCCCGACGCCGGACCGGCGAGAGGGCTCGCCTCCTGCAGGGGGGGCGGGCGCGTCAACCGCCCGAGGCCTTACCCGTTTCCTGGTGCCGGGCGCCCTTCAGCAGGCTCTTGAAAAAGCCGACGACGAGTCCGCCTGTCAGCATGCCGAGAACGTAGACGCCTATAAGCAGCACGGCCCGCGGCAGCGTGAGGCTCACCGTGAGAAAGCGCACGGTCACCGCCTCGATGTTCTGCAGGGCGAAGACCACAACGATCGCCGTGATGAGCACGATCAGGGCAATGTAGACGAAGCGCATGGGACTCTCCTTTTTGCCTGGCGTTCAGGTTGATGCTGCGTGAACGCCTGGATGTCGTTCTTTCCAGGCGGTGAAACGACCCGCACGGGTTCCCGTTCGATGAAACCCGTGCCTTTTTCGAGGAATGTAGTCGCCGCCGGCCGAGAATGCCGGCCTGGCGATCCCCGCTGCACCGAGGGGTGGATAACCCCCGGGCCCGCGAATCCCGGGCGTCGCCTATTGGGCCAGCCGGGAAATTCCGTAACCGAGGCGCACAGCCATCCATGTCGGTGCAAGGCGGGACGGCCCCCTTGCTCAGGCACTGAGCCACCAGGTCAGAAAGCCGGCGCCGACAACCACCACCGTGACCCCGCCGACACGGCTGCCGAGTGCGAGTCCACCGATGCCCAGTGACAGCCCGGCCTTGACCGTGGTGTTGACAAAGGCGGCGATCAGCACTGCCAGTGCCGTCACGGTCACCGCGAGCTCCTCGCCCGTCATGTTGGCGAGCGACAGGGTGATGGCATCGACGTCGGCGATTCCCGAGGCGGCAGCAAGGAGATAGACCCCGGCATCGCCGAAGCTCTCCGACAGTGCGCGGGAGAGCACCATGATCGCGGCGAGCAGTGCGGCGAAGATCAGGGCAGGCCGGAGTTCGAAGGGATTCTTCAGGCGGGCACCGCCACCCTGGCTGCTGCTGCGGCTGCTCCAGTGCCAGAACAGGGCGGCGCCCGAATAGCTGACGATGGTCATCGCAACCACCGGCCAGAGCAGAGCGCTGGCAAGGCTCCAGCTGAAAATGCTGCTGATGACGAGCATCCGGGGAAACATGGTCGCAGAGGCCACAAGAATCCCGGCTGCGAGGAGGCTCTCGGAACCGGCACGGCCGCGCGCGAGGCGGGAAAAATTCACGGTGACCGCGGTGGACGATGCGAGGCCGCCAAACAATCCGGTCGCCATGATGCCCCTGCGCTCGCCAATCAGCTTCGTCGCGAAATAGCCGACAAAGGAGATGGCGGCGATCAGCACCACCATCCACCAGATCCGGTACGGGTTAAGAGCCTCCCACGGGCCGTAGCCCTGGTTCGGAAGCAGCGGCAGGACCACCACGGAGATCAGCAGCAGCTTCAACACCGCATGCAGTTCCCGTTCCTCGAGCCGGCGCACCCAGCGGTGCAGCGTGGGTTTCACCCCGAGCAGGATGGTCGTGACCACCGCGCCCGCGGCGGCCAGTTCGCCGTAACCCAGGGTCGCCAACGCACCCAGTGCGAATGTCAGCAGGCTCGCGATCACGCCGGTGACGCCGACATCGTTATCGTCGAGCTGGCTGAGCGCGTGGGCCGTGGCAAGGACGATGGCCAGCACCACAAAGGCGGCAGCGAGCACCGCCGGACCGAGTTCCACGGCCAGCAGGCCCCACACGCCTCCGAGCAATCCGATCAGCGCGAAGGTGCGTATGCCCGCAACGCGCGTGCCCTCCGCCTGCTGCCGGCGCTGCCAGCCGCGTTCCAGTCCGATCAGCAGGCCGAGGGCAAGCGCGATGCCCAAACCCAGAAAGTGTTCGATGCTTGCGTCGATCGTGTCTGCTCCGAAGGATCGCCTGTCTTTCTACCCTAGCCGATCAGCAGGGCGCTCGCTGCATGCGACTGCTTCTGCCGTTAGGCTCGCGTGGGGGAGAACTGAAGCTGCTGTTGCAGATCGGCGGGGTACCGACTAGGGTGTGGTACAGGGAAATACACGCGTCACGCTCAGGGGGTCACGCTGATTTCGAGGAGGAACCGGCCATGTACAAGCTGAAGTACTTGTCAACGATATTGGTGTCCTGTTCGATCCTGTTCGCCGCAGCGCCCGCCTCATCCGAGGTCGTGCGCTCCGAGTATCAGCCGTTGCGGCTGGTCAACGTGGTGGACGGCCTCCACCATACCTGGTCCTTCGCGTTCCTTCCGGAAGGCGACCTGCTCGTGACCGAACGCCCCGGGCGTCTGAACTGGGTGCGGGAGGGTGTCCCGCGGCAGATCGTCGGAATTCCGGAAGTGACGGCGCGAGGCCAGGGCGGGCTGCTCGACGTGTCGCTGCACCCGGAATTCGAGGACAATGGACTCGTGTACCTCACCTTCTCGCGCGCGAACCCCGACAACCCGGACGAGACGGCCGTTGCACTCGCGCGCGGCGAGCTGGATCTCGAGCACTTCCCGGAGGTCATCGTCGACGAGATGCGCGAGCTGCGCCTCCACGACGTCGAGGAGATCTTCGTCCAGAACCGGTACTCGCAACCCGGCCGCCACTACGGTTCGCGCCTTGCGTGGCTGCCGGACGGGACCCTGCTGATGAGCGTCGGAGATCGCGGCGCGGAACCGCCCCGCGCACAGGATCTGGCCGATCATGCCGGCAGCCTCCTGAGGCTGAACGACGACGGCTCGGTGCCGGACGACAACCCCTTCATTGAGCGCGACGATGCCGCGCCGGAGATCTACGCCTACGGGCTGCGCAACATCCAGGGCCTGATGGTGCATCCCGACACCGGTGAGATCTGGGCCACCGATCACGGTCCGCGGGGAGGCGATGAGCTCAACCGGATCGAGGCGGGCGAGAACTACGGCTGGCCGAAGGTTTCACTCGGGCTGGATTACCGGACGCAGGAACCCTACTTCGACTACACCGAACGCCACAGGGAAGGCATGGTGGACCCGGTGATCGACTGGACCCCGTCCATGCCCCCTTCAGGACTGGCGGTGCTGCCCGAGGACACCCCTTATGCCGATCAGTGGTCAGGCAATTTCCTTG
>PWRV01000175.1 GCA_003563455.1 Thioalkalivibrio sp. | reverse complement strand
TAGAGAAGGGCAGCTCCGCGACGAAGTGAAGTCCGGTCGGTAACCAACCCACGTATATCAGAGTGATCCACCGTCGCAACTCGCTTCTCGTGCCCTGACCCGAAGACATTGAACGCAGGAGGTTTCTATCGAACGCTATCGCCAAACCTTGACAGGTCAATCCATATCAGGAGCGGCTTCCAGCCGCGATGGCCCTGTCTGACGCCGCTGCGCGGCCGGGAGGCAGCTCCCACAAGAAAATCGGCACCCGCCACCCGGCACTTTGGAGCGGGGAGGGGTCAGGATTGCGAGGGCGCTGGCGCGGTGGGCTCGGTGGTGGCGCTGGGGGCCGCACGGCCCTCGAGACGGGCGTCGATCAGGTTCTTTACCGCGATCAGCAGGCCCATCGCCAGAAAGGCACCGGGCGGCAGCAGCGCGAGCAGGAAGCCGTGTTCCTGCGGGAAGATCTCGATGCGCAGGTCGCGGCCCCACTCGCCGAACAGCAGGTGGGCGTTGTCCAGCAGACTGCCCTGGCCGACGATCTCGCGCAGCGCGCCGATCGCCACCAGCACGCCGGTAAAGCCGACCCCCATGGCAAGACCGTCGACCGCCGCCCGCGGCACCGAATTGCGGGAGGCGAAGGCCTCGGCGCGTCCGATGATCGCGCAGTTGGTCACGATCAGCGGGATGAAGATGCCCAGCACCAGGAACAGCCCGTGGAACCACGCGTTCATCACCAGTTCGATCGCCGTGACCGCCGAGGCAATGATCAGCACGTAGACCGGGATGCGGATCTCGGGGCGCACGTGTTCGCGCAGCAGGGAGACCAGCGTGTTGGAAATCACCAGCGTGGCGATGGTCGCGAGACCGAGGCCGAGTGCATTGACCACGGTTCCGGAGATTGCGAGCAGCGGGCACAGCCCGAGCAGCTGGACGAGCCCCGGATTGTTGTTCCACAGACCCTCGCGGATGATGTCGCCGTAGCCGCTGGTGATCATGGCAGCGTATCCCCCGGTGGTGCCGCCCCGGGCAGCGGCTCGGTGGGTGTCGCGGGATCCGGGATCTCCGGCACGGCGGGATCGATCGTCAGCACCTCATCCTCCTCCGGCGGCGGCAGGGCCAGCAGTTCCTCCGAGTGCTGCTCGAAATATAGCAGGGCATTGCGGACCGCTCGCACAACCGCACGCGGGGTGACGGTAGCCCCGGTGAACTGGTCGAAGACCCCGCCGTCGCGACGCACCCGCCACCGTTCGATCGGCGGATCCCCGAGCGAACGCCCGCGAAAGTCGTGGACCCAGTCCGAGCGTTCGACCTCGATGTCGTCGCCCAGGCCGGGCGTCTCGCGGTGCTGGGTGATCCGGACACCGCGCACGGTGCCGGTCCGGTCGATCCCCACCAGCAGGTGGATGTCCCCGCTATACCCGTCCGGGGCGATCGCGGAGACGGCGACACCGACGACCTCGGTCCCGCGCCGCGCGATCCACACGGGCAGGTCTTCGCCGCCGAGGCGCTCGTCGCTGAGCCGGTGGTGGTCCGCCACCGGGTCGTTGTCGTAGTCGACGCCCTCGAGCACCTGGGTCACGCGTGCGCGGGTCATCTGCAGCCGGTTATCGATGATGCGGGCCTCGGTACCCGAGTGGACCCAGGCCACCACCCCGGTCCCGATCGCGGCGAACAGGCCGAGCAGCAGCGTGGTGATCACGACGTCGCGGACGACCAGCCTAGCCACGTCCGTCTCCCGAGTGGCCGAAGATGCGCGGCCGGGTGTAGTGGTCGAGCGTCGGCGCGACCATGTTCATCAGCAGCACCGCGAAGGCCACGCCGTCGGGATAGCCACCCCAGGTCCGGATGATGTAGGTGAGGATCCCGATCCCGATGCCGAACAGGATCCGGCCGAGCGGGGTGGTGGCGGCGGACACCGGGTCCGTGGCGATGAAGAAGGCCCCGATGATCGCGGCGCCGCTGAAGACGTGGAAGGCCGGCGAGGCGAACTGGTCGGGATCGATCACCCAGAAGACCCCGGCGATCGTGGCCAGGCTCAGCAGCATCGACACCGGGATGTGCCAGGTGATCACGCGCCGGTACAGGAGCCACAGGCCCCCGAGCAGGAACAGGTTGCCGGCCCATTCCCACTCGGTCTGCGAGAAAGAGCCGAAGACCGGGCTGCGCGTGACCTCGTGGACGGTCTGTCCCGAGACGAGGGCCTCGCGCATCATGTCCATCGGCGTCGCGCGCGTGATTGCGTCCCAGTCCATCCCCTCCGGCAGGCGCCCGGTGAGGGTGGTCTGCAGCGTTTGCCACAGGGTGAACGATGCATCCGCGAGGCCTTCCGGCGAGGGCCACAGCGACAGCTCGCGCGGGAACGACACCAGCACCACCACGTAGCCGACCATCGCGGGATTGAAGGGGTTGTAGCCCAGCCCGCCGTAGAGGGGCTTGGCCACCACGATCGCGAAGCCGGTGCCGACCAGCAGCACCCAGACGGGGGCCAGCGGCGGGATCGCCAACGCGAACAGCCAACCGGCGAGCACGGCGCTGGAATCGCCGAGCGTGACCCCGACCGGCCGCCGCCGCAGCGTCACCATCAGCGCCTCGAACATCACCGCGAACAGCACCGACAGCACGACGTTGACCAGCACGCCCCAGCCGAAGAACCACGCCATCGCCAGGGTGCCGGGGATCAGCGCGTAGAGCACCTGCCGCATCAGGCCCCCGACACTGTGGCCGGGAACCATGTGCGGCGAGGTGCGGGTGCGAAAGCGCATCAGCCGTCCGCGCGCTCACGGTCCTGCGCGGATCTCTCCTCGGCTGGCTGCGCAGTCTTCCGGGCGCGGGCGCGTTCGATGGCATCCTCGATGGCCGCCTTCTTCTCCGTCGGCGCGCTGTCCTTCTTCGCCAGCGCCGCTTTCTTCCGGGCGAGTCGCTCCGCTTTCTCGCGTTCCTCGCGCTCCTGCCGCTGTTGCCGGAACTCGAAGCGCTCGCGGGCGAGATCGGCCTTCTGCCGCTCCTTCTCGCGGCCCCAGATCTCCTGCTTCGCGAAGCGGTAGTACTGCACCAGCGGAATGTTGCTGGGGCAGACCTGGGCGCAGCAGCCGCACTCGATGCAGTCGAACAGGCCGTAGTCCTGAATCGTGTCGAAGTCCTTGCTCTTCGCGAACCAGTACATCTGCTGGGGCAGCAGATTGGCGGGGCAGACCCGGGTGCATTCGCCGCAGCGGATGCACGGCATCACCGGGCCGGGTTGCGGGGTGTCCTGGGGCCGGGTGGCCAGCAGGCAGTTGGTGCCCTTGATGATCGGCACGGCGTCGTCCCCGACCGCAAAGCCCATCATCGGGCCGCCCATCACCAGGCGATCGACGTCGGGCCGGTAGCCGCCGGCCGCCGCGACCAGGTCCGCAAACGGCGTGCCGATCAGCGCCTCGACGTTGCGCGGTTCCCGGACGCCGGGCCCGGTCACGGTGACAATGCGCGAGATCAGCGGTTGTCCGGCCACCACGGCCTCCCGGATGGCCTTCAGGGTGCCGGTGTTGTGGCAGACCATCCCGAGGTCGGCGGGGAGTCCGGCGCTCGGGACCTCGCGCCCGGTCAGCACCTTGATCAGCTGCCGCTCGCCGCCGGTCGGGTAGACGCTCGGGATGGAGACGATCCGGATGAAGTCGTGCTCGCCCGACGCGACGGCGTCGGTCAGCGCGCGCAAAGCCTCGGGCTTGTTGTCCTCCACCGCGAACAGCACGCGCTCGGCGCCGACCATGTGCGAGACGATGCGCGCGCCCTCGAGGATGGCCTCGGGGTGGGTGCGCATCAGCAGGTCGTCGCAGGTGATGTACGGCTCGCACTCGGCCCCGTTCACCACCAGCGTGTGAATGCGCTTGCCCGGGCGCGGATTGAGTTTTACCGCGGTGGGAAAGGCGGCCCCGCCCATGCCCACGATACCGGCGTCGCGCACGCGTTCGCGCAGGCTGCGCGGGTCGCGTTCCCGCCAGTCGCGCCAGGGTTCCAGACGGTCATCGCCCCACCGGTCGCGGCCGTCGGTCTCGATCTTGATGCAGGGCGCGCTGAGGCCGGAGGGGTGCGGCACGGGGTGCTCGACGATGCCCCGGATCCAGCCCGAGGTGGGTGCGTGCACGTTGGCGCAGATGTAGTCCTTGGCCCGCCCGATGCGCTGCCCCTTGGCGATGCGGTCCCCCGCCTCGACGACGCACTCCGTCTGCGCGCCGATGTGCTGCGATAAGGGCACGTACAGGTATTTCGGCACGCCCATCGTCAGCAGGGGACGCGCGGTGCTCTCGGCCTTGTGCTCGTCGAGTTTCAGGCCACCGTGGAAGTGATGAAGCTGCATGCCGTCATTGTAAGGGAAGGGCCCGATTCAGGCGGATTCCCGACGCTCCTCCGTGGCCTTGCGCCGGGCCCGGCGCGGCTGTTCGATCGGTGAGGGCGCGGGCTGCGACCAGCGCCAGTCCTGCAGGCCGCGCTCGAGCGGAACCATCGCGATGCAGTCCACCGGGCAGGGTTCGACGCAGAGCTCGCAGCCGGTGCACTCCGGCTCGACCACCGTGTGCATCTGCTTTGCGGCGCCGACAATCGCATCGACCGGGCAGGCCTGGATGCACAGCGTGCAGCCGATGCAGGTCTGCTCGTCGATCACGGCGACGGCCTTTTCCTTCTCTTCGACCTCGAGCGGCTTGGGGTCGCGCCCGAGCAGGTCGGCCAGTGCGAGCACGGTCGCCTCGCCGCCCGGCGGGCAGCGGTTGATGTCGGCCTCGCCTGCGGCGATCGCCTCGGCATAGGGACGGCAGCCGGCATAGCTGCACTGGCCGCACTGCGTCTGGGGCAGCAGGTTGTTGACCTGGTCGGCGATCGGATCGCCCTCCACCCGGAAGCGCTGGGCCGAATAGCCGAGGATCAGCCCGAAGGCCAGGGCGAGTCCGGTGATGGCGAGGATGGCGTTCAGCATCGTCCTAGAGCCGCAGCAGTCCGGAGAAGCCCATGAAGCCGAGCGACATCAGCCCGGCCGTGATCATCGCGATCGCGCTGCCGCGAAACGGCACCGGGACGTCGGCGGCCGCGATGCGCTCGCGGATCGCGGAGAACAGGATCAGGACGATCGAGAAGCCGATCGCCGCACCGAACCCGTAGAGGGCGGATTCGACGAAGCCGTGCGCCTCCTGCACGTTCAGCAGCGCGACGCCGAGCACCGCACAGTTGGTGGTGATCAGCGGCAGGAAGATGCCCAGCACGTTGTACAGCAGCGGGCTGGTCTTGTGCACCACCATCTCGGTGAACTGCACCACGGCCGCAATGACCAGGATAAAGGCGATGGTGCGCAGGTACTCGAGCCCCAGCGGCGTGAGCAGGTATTCGTTGATCACGTAGCTGCTGACTGCCGACAGCGTCAGCACGAACGTGGTGGCCAGCCCCATGCCGGTCGCCGTCTCGACCTTGCGCGACACGCCCATGAACGGACACAGGCCAAGGAACTTCACCAGAACGAAGTTGTTGACCAGGATCGTGCTGACGAGGATCAGGGCGTATTCCACGGCAATCCCGTGCGGCCAAAACGTGAAGAGTATCGGACAGCCCGTGCAGCGCGCTCAACCGCGCCGGCGGCACGGTCGTTGCACTCGAGGGCCGGTTCACACCCACTTTCAACGCCGACCATAGCACCGCGGCCCGGCCGCTGCCCCGGTCTCCCCAAGACCCGCGCGGTCTCGCGCCGCTGCCGCTCAGCGGTCGAGGGTTCGGGACAGCACCTCGCACTGGAACAGGAATTCGAAGGTCTCTGCGCGCCGCAGCGCCGCCTCGACCGAGACGCCCCAGGTATAGAGGCCGTGTCCGGCGATCAGGTAGCCGGCCAGTTCCGGGTGGCGGGCGATGCAGTCATCCACCTGGGCGGCCAGTTGCGGGATGTCGGGGGTGTTCGGAAACACCGGCACCGCCGTGCCGGTGGCTCCGGAGCCCGGCGGGGAAAGCTGCGCCAGCGCTTCGTAGTCCTCCAGCAGAAGCCCCTCGGGCCGCAGCCGCGAGAGCGCGGTCGCCGGTGCCGAGTGGCTGTGCAGCACCGCGCCGATGCCGGGACTGCGGCGATACATCACGATGTGGAGGAAAGTCTCGGCCGCCGGTTCCCGGTCGCCCGTCAGCACGTGGCCGTCCAGGTCGACGACCAGGAAGCCGGTGTCGTCGAGCCGGCCCTTGTCGAGGCCCGGGGCGGTGATGACGATCTGCTTTTCATTGAGCCGTGCGGAAAAGTGTCCGACGCTCGTGGGAATCCAGCCGCGCATGGCGCACAGGTGTCCCGCTTCCGCCAGCGCCCGCGCCTGTGCCTTGAATTCGAGGGTCTCTTCGATCATGCGATTCCGGATAAAAGCGCGAAGGGTACGCGACCCGACGGTGCAAGGAAACCTCGACACGGCGGGACGCGGCCGGCGGCAATCCGGTCCGGGCGCAGGAACGGCCGCCGGCAGCGCCGGGATCTCGCGGGGGGTGGTTCGGCGCGCGCAGGGAACGGCGCGCGAGTCCGTCATTTCACCCGCATGCCGGGGACGGCGCCCGTGTCGGGGGTGAGGAGGAAGATGTCCTCGCCGCCGGGGCCGGCCGCGAGCACCATGCCTTCGGAGACGCCGAAGCGCATCTTGCGGGGGGCGAGGTTCGCGACCATCACCGTCATCCGACCGGTGAGGTCGTCGGGGCGATACGCGGAACGGATGCCGGCGAAGACCTGGCGCTGCTCGCCACCGAGGTCGAGGGTCAGGCGCAGCAGCCGGTCGGCGCCCTCGACGTGCTCGGCCGCGACGATGCGCGCGATGCGCAGGTCGAGCCGCGCGAAGGTGTCGTAGTCGATGGTCTCGGCGATGGGTTCCGGCGCCGCTGCCGTGGGGGTTGTGCCGGAACCTCCCGCCGGCGGGGCCGGGGGCTTGCCGCCGGGGATCGCTGCGGCCGGGGTCCCGGTAGCCGCTGCCGGCTCGGCGGGCGTGCCGGTGCCTGCCGTTTCCGCCGGTGCAAGGCTGGACCGGGAAGCCTCGATCAAGGCCTCGACCGCCGCCGGCTCGATGCGGGTCATCAGGGCCTCGTAGGGCCGGATGGTGCCGCCGGTCAGGGCTTCCTCGCGCGCGGCCCAGCGCAGGTCCTCGCGGTTGAGGAACACGCCCGCGCGCGCCGCCAGCCGGGGAAGCACCGGCGCCAGGTAAATCACCAGGATGCGAAACAGGTCGAGGCCCTGGGTGCAGATCGCCTGCACCTCGTCCCCGCGCGCGGGATCCTTGATCAGCACCCACGGACGCGCCTCGTCGATGTACTGGTTGGCCTGGTCCGCCAGCGCCATCACCGCCCGGACCGCCTGGCTGTACTCGCGGCCCTCGTAGTGCTCCGCGATCACGTCGCCGGCCTCGACGAACTGCCGGTGCAGGTCGGGCCGGGGCAGCGAATCGGCCAGGGTGCCGTCGAAGCGCTTGGTCAGGAAGCCGGCGCAGCGGCTGGCGATGTTGACCAGCTT
>PWRV01000332.1 GCA_003563455.1 Thioalkalivibrio sp. | reverse complement strand
GCGCTCGCGGGCATCGTCGTGAACAACAACATCGTGCTGATCGATACCTTCAACCGCCTTCGGCAACAGGGCATCGCGGCCATGGACGCCGCATTGCGCACCGGCGCCCAGCGGCTGCGCCCGGTGCTGTTGACCACGGTCACGACCATATTGGGCCTGACGCCGATGGTTCTGGGTGTGACGGTGGACTTCGTCGGCCGCGACTTCAGCGTTGGGGCGCCATCCACGCAGTACTGGGTTCAACTCGCCACCGCGATCTCCGGCGGGCTGCTGGTCGCCACACCGCTGACCCTGTTGGTTACACCGGCGCTGCTTGTCTGGGGCAGCCGGGAAAGTACGCGATCGTCCGAACACGCGACGCAGGAATCCGAGCCCCAGGGTACCGCCACGCGGACCCGAGAGGCATAGCCGCTGTGCGAACGGTACGCGGGCCGCAGTTCCATGATTACGCATAATGTATATTATGTTAAATGAGCGATCGGGCAGTGGTTATGCCGGTTCGCGGTGGTTCAGGTAGGCTCCGCCTCCCTGCAGCGACCGATCACGAGCGGCAGGAGCCGTTTGACCCGATCCATCGCACCGGCGAGGTTACGCGCGATCTCCTCCATGGTGATGAGCCCGTCCGAACGTCCGGCCGCGCGATTCGCGACTACCGCGCAGCAGGCATAGCGAAGTTCCAGCTCGCGCGCGAGCGCAGTCTCGGGCATGCCGGTCATGCCAACGAGGTCACAGCCGTCGCGCTCGAGCCGGTCGATCTCTGCAGCCGTTTCGAGCCTGGGCCCCTGTGTGGCGGCATAGGTGCCGCGCTCGACGGCATCGAGTTCGAGCTCTCGCGAGCCGAAAATCAGCGTCTGGCGCAGCCCCTCGTTGTAGGGGTACGTCATGTCGACGTGGGTCACGCCGCCCTCGCCGTTGCCGTCAAAGAAGGTGTGATAGCGGGACCACGTGTAGTCAATGATCTGGTCCGGGATCGCGATCCGCCCCGGGGTCATCGCATCGGTGATGCCGCCGACCGCGGCCACCGCCAGAACGGTCTCCACGCCGGCATTCTTCAGTGCCCAGAGGTTCGCACGGTAATTGACCTGGTGTGGCGGGATCGTGTGCCGGGACCCGTGCCGGGGCAGGAAAAGGACTTCGTGTCCGTGATACTGGCCAATGGTCAGCGGACCCGACGGCTCGCCGTAGGGCGTGTGCATCACCTCCCGCCGGGTGATCTCAAGATCCTTCAGCTGCGTGAGGCCGGTGCCCCCGATGATTGCCAGTCGTCCGCCGCTCATGACCCAGCGCCTCCCCTCACATGCCCCGGACCGCAAAGATGCCCGGAGCGTTGCGCAGGTAATCATGGTAGTCCATGCCGTACCCGAACAGGTATCGGTTCGGTGCATCCAGCGCCGCGTGGTCCACGGTGATGCCGGGGTCACGGGCCGGGTTGGCCTTGTTCACCAGCACGATACTGACGACGCGGCGCGCGCCCTGCTCCGCGCAGAACCCGCAGATCCCGTCGAGCGTCACGCCGCCGTCGAGGATGTCGTCCACCACGACCACGGTGCGGTCCTGCATCGCGGTTTGCGGACGCACGAGCCAGTGCAAATACTCGCCACCGGAGGTCGCGCCGCGGTAGCGCGTCGCGTGCAGGTAGTCGAGCTGCATCGGGAAGGACCAGCGGGACAGCAGGCCGCCGAGCAGCACGACGCAGCCGTTCATTACTCCGAGAACCAGCGGATTCGAATGCGACAGGTCGGCCGCGGTGGTTTCCGCAAGATGATCGATCGCCTGTTCCACCGCATCGCGGTTGTACAGGCAGTCGGCCTCGTTGAGGACGGTGCGCGCCTCGTCAGGCGTCATCGGGCAGGCCACAGGGAGCCCCGGCCAGGGTCCGGCCGGGGCAGTCCGGGATCAGTAGGTAAAGGTGACGGTGTCGTCGTCCATCGCCTCGGAGATCACGTAGGCGCCACCGACGGTCTCCTCGACCTCGGGGATCAGGTCGTCGCCCCAGAGATCCAGGGTCGGGGGGCAGACCTTCAGTGAAACACCGGCTTCGACCGCGTCCTTGATGAACTCGTATACGGACTTCGGGCTTCCTTCCTGCACGTACAGGTTTTCCGCCACGCCCTTCTTGGCCAGTTCGCCGGCGCGGCCGGTCAGAATCAGTTCGACATCATATTCCATGGCCGCCGCCACGGTGGCCTGGAAGAACGGCGCTCCCAGTTCGGAACCGTTACGGGGGTCGGTATTCACCATTACGATGAGCAATTTGTCGGCCATGCAGTTTCTCCAGCAGTTGAATGAAAAAGTCCGGCACGTCCCGTCGAGCGGCAGCCCCCGGGCCACGATCCGGATCGCGTTATTTTAGACGATAATAATGCGGTAACGCACGCCCGCCGTCAGATTCCACATGCTGACTGCGGCCGACCTTCGTTGGGCGCGAAAGTGTGCCCGGGTTGCCCGAAGGCAACATTGATGAAAATCACCTTTCGGACGATGCGACTGCGGCACCGAGGCTTCAGGCAGGAGCCCGGAAGCGCTTGAGACGCAGGGCGTTGGTCACCACGCTGACGCTGGAAAAGGCCATCGCGAGTGCCGCGAACATCGGCGAGAGCAGCAGGCCGATGAACGGATAGAGCACGCCGGCCGCGACCGGCAGCAGGCTCGCGTTGTACGCGAAGGCCCAGAACAGGTTCTGCTTGATGTTGCGCAGCGTGGCCCGGGACAGCGCGATCGCCTGACGGATGCCCGAGAGGTTGTCGGACATCAGCACGACCTCCGCCGACTCCATCGCAACGTCGGTGCCGGACCCGATCGCGATTCCGATCTCCGCCTGGGCAAGGGCCGGGGCATCGTTGATGCCATCGCCGACAAAGGCCACCCGACGGTCGCCCTGCTGCAGTTCACGCACCGCTTCGACCTTGCCCTCGGGCAGGACCTCCGCAATGACCTCGTCGATGCCAAGCTGGCGCGCGACCGCCTCCGCAGTGCGGCGATTGTCTCCGCTGATCATCACCACCCGCAGTCCCTCTCCGCGCAGCCACTCCACCGTGGGGGCGGCGCTCGGCTTCACCGGGTCGGATACCGCGAGCAGCGCACCGAGGCGCCCGTCAAGGGCAACGTACAGCGGAGTCGCGCCCTGGTCTGCCATGCGGTCGGCATCGGTTTCGAACCGGTGCGTATCGACGCCGAGTTGGCTCAGGAAACGTTGGGAACCGACCCACACGTCACGCCCATCCACCTGCGCGCGCGCCCCCTGCCCCGGTGTTGCCGCGAATTTCCGCGCCTCGTTCAGCCTGAGCCCCCGCGCTTCGGCGCCACGCACGATCGCCTGTGCGATCGGGTGCTCGGAGTGTATCTCCACGCTGGCCGCCAGCGCGAGCACCGCTTGCTCTTCGAAGCCCTCCCCGGCCCGGATACCGGTCAACTCGGGACGTCCCTCGGTCAGGGTCCCGGTCTTGTCCATGGCCACGATCTCGATGCCGCGCAGGGCCTGCAACGCGTCGCCACCCCGGAACAGCACACCCATCTCGGCCCCCTTCCCCGTGC
Source organism: Thioalkalivibrio sp. (assembly GCA_003563455.1). GTDB lineage: Bacteria > Pseudomonadota > Gammaproteobacteria > Ectothiorhodospirales > Ectothiorhodospiraceae > Thioalkalivibrio. The sequence goes on along the minus strand of PWRV01000332.1, from coordinate 3,956 downwards.
CGACCATGATCGAGGTGGGTGTGGCCAGTCCCATCGCACACGGACAGGCGATGATCAACACCGCGACCGCATTCACCAATGCCAGCGTCAGCGCGGGCGTCGGGCCGAAGGCCAGCCAGACCGCGAAGGTCAGCACGGCGATCCCGATTACCGCCGGCACGAAGTACCGTGTAACGCGGTCCACCAGCGCCTGGATCGGCAGTTTGGAGCCCTGTGCCGCCTCCACCATGCGGATGATCTGGGCCAGTACCGTGTCGGAGCCGACCCGGGTCGCGGCGAAGGTCAGACTGCCCTCGCCGTTCACTGTTCCCCCGACGACCTTGGCCTCCGGCTCCTTCAACGCCGGTACGGGCTCGCCGGTGATCATCGACTCGTCGACCCAGGAGGAACCTTCGATCACCTTGCCATCGACGGGCAGCCGTTCCCCGGGACGCACCAGCACGTGGTCGCCGGGCCGGACCTCTTCTGCGCCGATCTCGAAAGTTTTGCCGTCCCGCACCACGCGGGCCGAGCGCGGCCGCAGGCCCATCAGCTTGCGGATCGCCTCCGAGGTCGCCCCGCGGGCGCGGGCCTCCAGCACCCGGCCAAACAGGATCAGGGTGATGATCACCGCCGCCGCCTCGTAATAGACGTGGACGGTTCCCTCGGGCAGAACGCCCGGGGCGAAGGTGGCGACCACCGAATACCCGTAGGCGGCGGACGTACCCAGCATCACCAGCGAGTTCATGTCCGGGGCACCCTGAAGCAGTGCGGGCCACCCCTTGCGGTAGAAGATCCGGCCGGGCCCGAACTGCACACCGGAGGCCAGGACGAAGAACAGCAGATAGAGGTTCTGGGTGCCGACCGTGCTGTGCAACCAGGCATGGAAGGCCGGCACCATGTGACCGCCCATGTCCAGCACGAAGATCGGCAGTGTCAGGGTGGCGGCGAACAGCAGGGAGCGCTTCAGCCCACGGTACTCCGACTCCCGCGCGGCCCGCTCGCGATCCGGGCGGTCCGAAGCGGCACCCTGGGGCTCCGCTTCGTAGCCCGCCTCCTCCACCGCTGTCACGAGGTCGGCGGGATTTGCCAGCGCCGGCAGGTAACGCACCCGTGCGGCCTCCGTGGCCAGGTTTACGTCGGCCTGCAACACCGCCGGGTGTCGCTGCAGCACCTCCTCCACCCTGCCCACACACGAGGCACAGCTCATGCCGCGCACGCTCAGCGTGACCTCGTCGCTGCCGGCCTCGTAGCCGGCGTTCTCGACGGCGGCCACCACTGCTGCCGGATTCGCGCCGTCCAGCTCCACCCTCGCCTTCCCGGTGGCCAGGTTCACGTTGACTGCGGTCACCCCGGGTACGGACTGTATCGCCTCCTCCACCCGTGCAACGCATGAGGCACAACTCATCCCGAGCACCGGCAGGTCCAGGGTCCGGCCTGCGCCGTTCTTTCTGTCCACCGTCGAGAATGAGACGCCCATCACCAGAGTCTAGTGGGCCATGCGGGAAGTGCGGTAACTATGGAGCACAGCCAGAAGTGCCGGAGCAAGGCGGGCAAGTGCCGGAATAGCCATCCTATTTCAAACTTGCCCAACGCAGCGCCGGTGCTTCTGGCGAAGCGATCTGGTACCGAACTTTCCGCCTGGTCCACTAGCGGGCCATGCGGGAAGTGCGGTAACTATGGAGCACAGCCAGAAGTGCCGGAGCAAGGCGGCGCGGAGAAAGCTCCCGCGCTTGGCAGTGGCCCGGGTGTGCGGTCAGCGCGGGTCTCGCCTTACACGATATACGCAGGGTTGTGATCGATCAGGGCCCGCAGCCGGCACCGTGCGGCCTCCAGGCGTGCAAGGTCTGCTTCGGCACGGCGACCCCGCATGCTTGCGAGGCGATGCTGGGTCTCGGGGTTCGGGTCGCGGTCCTCAAGGGTTTGAAGAATCTCGTCCATTGCCGGAAAATCGTTGCAGATCAGAACCATGTCGCAACCCGCGTACAATGCAGCGTGCGCGCGCTCCCCCGGTGATCCCGCCACGGAAGCACCGCTCATGCCGAGGTCATCGCTGAAGATCGCACCACTGAACCCGTAGCGCTCCCGCAGCAGATCATGCAGCCATACGCCCGAGAAGCCGGCAGGGCGGGAGTCAACCTCCGGGTAGATCACGTGTGCCGGCATAATGCCGCCGAGGCGAGGCAGCAACGGGAGGAATGCATCAAGGTCCTCGGCCTCGATCTCGGAAAAGGGCCGCGCATCCACCGGGGAATCCGTATGCGAGTCTGCGGCGACCGCACCATGGCCGGGAAAATGTTTTCCAACGCCGGACATTCCGGCCTCCTCGAGTCCGTCCAGCAGGTGCCCGGCCAGCATCACGATCACGTCCGAGCGTTCGTGAAACGCCCGCTCGCGAATAACCTCGCTGATCCCGATATCGCGGTCGAGTACCGGCGCGAAACTGAAGTCCAGGCCGGCGTTCAGCAGTTCGTGTGCCAGCACCCACCCGGCATCGTGAGCAAGTTCCTGACCGCGCGCCGGATCGTAGTTGAAAATCTCGCCAATCTTGTACATCGACGGGATCTCCGTGAACCCATCGTGAAAGCGCTGCACGCGACCACCTTCCTGATCCACCGCAATCAGCAACTCGGGTTCCCGCACGGCCCGTATGGCCGCCACCAGGTTTTCCAGTTGCTCCGGATCCTGGTAATTCCGCGTGAAGAGGATCACGCCTCCCGCTGCGGGGTGCAGCAGCCGCTCACGGTCTTCGCGAGTCAGTTCAAGGCCCGCCACACCGAGCATCACGGGCCCCAGGAAATCGGTCATAACGCGTTACCCATACCGCTTAACGTTCAGACGAGTGTAACGAAAATCCACACGGCCCAGTTGGGGACCGACCATACCGGAGGTCAGCCCTCCGAGCGATCCAATGGTCGGGCAAGCCGTCGCCCGGCGAGCCGGCTTCCTGCGGTGGTTAACGCAAACCGCCGACGGCCTCCGGCCGGAAGGCGCGTTCCTTCAGTTCCTCGATGCGATCCCGCAACCGTGCGGCTTCCTCGAACTGCAGATCGCGGGCCTTGGCATACATCTCTTTTTCGAGTCGCTCGATCTGCCGGGTCGCAACCTCCGGCGAATCAATGTATACCGGTGCGTCGGGCTCGGCGACGCGCCGGTCCCGACGGCCCTTGCGGTGTCGCGCATCCGGGCGGGCTTCGAGGATATCGGCCACGGCCTTGCGAATCCCGAGCGGCGTGATGCCGTGTGCCTCGTTATGAGCCATCTGCTTCTCGCGCCGGCGCTCGGTCTCTTCCATTGCGCGCTGCATCGACCCCGTGACCTTGTCGGCGTAGAGGATGGCCATGCCGTTCACATTTCGCGCCGCCCGCCCGATCGTCTGGATCAGCGAGCGATCGGAGCGCAAAAAGCCCTCCTTGTCGGCATCGAAGATCGCAACCAGCGAGACTTCGGGCATGTCCAGCCCCTCGCGCAGCAGGTTGATGCCCACCAGCACGTCGAATTCGCCCAGGCGCAGGTCGCGGATGATCTCCATTCGCTCCACGGTGTCGATGTCCGAATGCAGGTAGCGCACGCGGATGCCATGCTCTGACAGGTATTCGGTGAGGTCCTCGGCCATGCGCTTGGTCAGCGTCGTGATCAGCACCCGTTCGTTGCGTTCGACGCGCAGATTGATCTCGGAGAGGCAGTCGTCCACCTGGGTACCCGCCGGGCGCACCTCCAGCCGCGGATCCAGCAGGCCAGTGGGGCGCACCACCTGTTCCACCACCGCTCCCGCGCGCTCGAGTTCGAAGGGTCCCGGAGTCGCCGACACGTAGATCGTCTGCGGCTGCAGGCTCTCGAACTCCTCGAAGCGCAGCGGTCGATTGTCCAGCGCCGATGGTAGCCGGAACCCGTATTCCACCAGCGTCTCCTTGCGCGAGCGGTCGCCCCGGAACATCCCGCCCACCTGCGGTACCGAGACATGGGACTCGTCGATC
>PWRV01000245.1 GCA_003563455.1 Thioalkalivibrio sp. | reverse complement strand
CTACCTCACCGGTCTCGGCATCACCGCGGTCGAACTGATGCCGGTCCACCAGTTCATCCACTATGCCTTTCTCGAGGAGCGCGGACTGCGCAACTACTGGGGCTACAGCAGCATCGCCTACCTCGCCCCCCACAACGAATACGCAGCCGACGGCTCGCTCGGGAGCCAGGTTTCGGAATTCAAGAAGATGGTGAAGGCCCTGCACCGGGCCGGGCTCGAGGTGATCCTCGACGTCGTCTACAACCACACCAGCGAGGGCAACCACCTGGGTCCGATGCTGAGTCTGAAGGGCATCGACAACGCGGCGTACTACCGTCTGATGGCCGATGATCCGCGCTACTACATGGACTACACCGGCACCGGCAACAGCCTGAACATGCGCCACCCGCACGTGCTGCAGCTGATCATGGACTCGCTGCGTTACTGGGTGCTGGAGATGCATGTGGACGGGTTCCGCTTCGATCTCGCATCCACGCTGGCCCGCGAGCTGCACGAGGTCGACCGCCTCTCGGCATTCTTCGATGTGATCCAGCAGGACCCGGTAATCAGCCAGGTGAAGCTGATCGCGGAACCCTGGGACATCGGCGAGGGGGGTTACCAGGTGGGCAACTTCCCGCCGCTGTGGTCGGAGTGGAACGGCAAGTACCGCGACACCGTCCGGGATTTCTGGCGCGGCGAAGACCAGACGCTCGGGGAATTCGCCTACCGCCTGACTGGCAGTTCCGATCTCTACGAGCTATCCGGACGCTGGCCGCATGCCAGCATCAACTTCGTGACCGCGCACGACGGCTTCACGCTGAACGATCTGGTCTCGTACAACGAAAAGCACAACGAGGCCAACGGCGAGGACAACCAGGACGGCGAGGATCACAACCGCTCGTGGAATTGTGGCGCGGAGGGACCGACGGACGACCCCGCAATCAATGCCCTGCGACAACGCCAGCAACGGAATTTTCTGGTCACGCTGATGCTGTCCCAGGGCGTCCCCATGCTTCTTGGCGGCGACGAGATGGGCCGGACCCAGCACGGGAACAACAATGCCTACTGTCAGGACAACGAGATCGCCTGGTACGACTGGGAGAACGTCGACGACGATCTGCTGGCCTTCACGCGCCGGTTGATCCGGCTGCGGCTCGAGCACCCGGTGTTCCGCCGGCGGCGCTGGTTCCAGGGGCGACCGATTCATGGCGACGACGTGAAGGACATCGCCTGGTTCACCCCCGATGGCGTACAGATGGCGGAGGAACACTGGGGCGAGGACTTCGCAAAGTCGTTGGGCGTGTTCATCAATGGCCGCTCCCTCGTCGCTTCCGGGCCGGACGGCGAGCGCCCGGTCGACGACGGCTTCTACCTGATCTTCAATGCCCACCACGAGGCGCTGGACTTCACGCTGCCCGGCACCGACTGGGCGGAACGATGGGTCCGGGAACTCGATACGGCCTCCGGCTGGAACGATGACGGCGAGCCCCTGAAGCCCGGCAGCATTGTCTCGGTGGACGCCCGCTCGGTGCTGGTGCTGCGCTGTGCCTGCTGAACCCGTCGCCAGCTACCGCCTGCAGCTGCACGGCGGCTTCACCCTCGACGACGCCGCCGCCGTGGTCCCGTATCTCGGGCAGCTGGGCGTCAGCCATGTCTATCTCTCGCCGTTCCTGCAGGCGGCGCAGGGCAGCACCCATGGCTACGATGTGGTCGATCCCGGCCGCGTGAACCAGGAGCTCGGCGGAGAGGCCGCACGGCAGCGGCTATGGGCCGCACTCGAAACCGCCGGCATGGGACAGGTGCTCGATATCGTCCCGAATCACATGGCGATTGCCGGTGATCAGAATCCGTGGTGGTGGGACGTGCTGGAGAATGGCCCTTCCAGCCCTTACGCACGGTACTTCGACGTCGACTGGGAGTCGTCGGAGGAGCGTTGGCCGAACAAGGTCCTGCTGCCGGTACTGGGCGACCACTACGGGCGCGTGCTCGAGGCGGGCCAGCTCCAGCTGCACTACGCCGGCGGCGTGTTCACACTTCACTATTACGAGCATCGCTTCCCGATCGATCCCTCCTCGCTGGTTGCACTGCTCCAGCGCGTGTACCGCCGCAGCCACGCCGAGTTGCTCGGTTTTCTGGCAGAATCCTGCGCGCGCCTGCCGCGTCCCCAGGTCACCGCTCGCGAACAGATGGAGCGCCGCAAGCGCGACCAGGAGGTGATCCGCCGCCTGCTGGATGAGGCCTGCCGCACGGATGCCGACATCCTCGCGGCGATCGAGGTCGAGCTCGAGCGGATCAACGCGAATCCGGATGCCCTGGACGCGCTGATCGACAGACAGAACTACCGCCTCGCCTGGTGGACAACCGCCGCCCAGGATCTTGGGTACCGACGCTTTTTCGACATCAACGACCTGGCCGGGCTGCGTGTGGAATATCCGGAGGTGTTCGACGCGGTACATGCGCTGCCCATCCAGTGGGTCCGGGAGGGTTCCGTCCACGGTCTGCGCGTCGACCACCCCGACGGGCTCCGGCATCCCGCCGGCTATTTCCACCGCTTGCGCAAGACCTGCCCGGAGGCCTGGATCGTCGCGGAGAAGATACTCGAGCCCGATGAACACCTGCCGCAGGACTGGCCGATCGCGGGCACAACGGGCTACGACTTCCTGAACCGCGTGCAGGGGCTCTTCGTCGATCCTGCCGGCGAGGCGCCCATGACGACGCTCTACGAGGAAATCACCGGCGCATCGACCGACTTCGGAGAAGTGGTCCTGGAAGGCAAGCACCAGATCCTGCGGGAAGTGCTTGGCAGCGAGATCCAGCGTCTGGCGTCGCTCTTCGTGACGATCTGCGAGCGACACCGGCGGCATCGCGACTACAGCCGCGAGGGACTCTACCAGGCACTCCTTGAGGTCGCGGCGTGCTTTCCGGTCTATCGCACCTACGTGACGCGGGATGCCCCGGTCACCGAGTCCGACCGACGCTACATCCGCTCAGCCATCGAAGCCGCTCAGGCCCAGGATCCGCACCTGGACGAGGAATTGCTGCAGTTCCTGCAGGCCCTGCTCCTTTTGCGTATCGAGGGTGATCTGGAGGCCGAACTCGCGCTGCGCTTTCAGCAACTCACGGGACCGGCGATGGCCAAGGGGGTGGAAGATACGGCCTTCTACCGTTTCCACCGCCTGGTGGCCCTGAACGAGGTGGGCGGCGATCCCCGGCAGTTCGGGTTGTCGGTGGACGAATTTCACCAGGCCTCACGGGATGCGCTCGCCCGGCATCCGAATGCGATGCTGGCCACTTCCACGCACGACAGCAAGCGCAGCGAGGACGTGCGCGCACGTCTGGTGCTGTTGTCGGAGATCCCGCAGGCCTGGGGTCAGGCCGTGAGGACCTGGATGCAGCACAACGCCCGGCACCGTTCGGGTCACGGGCCCGACCCGGCTACGGAATACCTGATTTACCAGACGCTGGTCGGCGCCTGGCCGATCGACAGCGAACGCCTGACCGCATACCTGGAAAAGGCGGTCCGCGAGGCCAAGCAACACACGAACTGGACGCAACCGGATCCCGACTACGAGCAGGCCATCCGGGACTTCGCGGAGAACCTGCTGGCCGACCCGGAATTCTGCGAGATGATCGAAGCCTTCGTGACGCCCCTGATCCCTCCGGGCCGTGTGAACAGCCTGGCGCAGACGCTGGTCAAGTGCACCGCGCCGGGGGTGCCGGATATCTACCAGGCCATGGAACTGTGGAATCTGAGCCTCGTAGATCCGGACAACCGGCGCCCGGTGGACTTCAAGCTACGGCAACGCCTGCTCGCGGAGCTTGACACGCTCTCCGCTGACCAGATCCTCGCCCGCTCGGACGACGGGCTCCCGAAGCTGTGGGTCATTCGCCAGGCCCTGGCACTGCGCAGGCGCCGTGCCGGCGAATTCGGATCCGAGGGGGCCTACGAGCCGGTCAGCGTCGAAGGCGCACGGGCCGGACACGCGCTCGCCTATCTGCGCGGCGACAGTGTGCTCGTGCTGGTGCCCCGCCTGCTCCTCGGGCTCGGCGGCGACTGGCAGGACACCCGTCTGGCCATCCCCCGCGGACGCTGGCGGAACCTGCTTTCGGGCGCACTGCTGGACGGCGGGAATACCCCGGTAGCCGACCTGCTTGCGCCCTTCCCGGTGGCGCTGCTGGAACGGGTGGAGGGTGCAGCATGACCGCGGTGAGCGTCTGGGCGCCGGAGGCGGAAGAGGTGCTGCTGGACTGTGCCGGAGCGCGCACGCCGATGACGCGCCAGAACGGCGGGTGGTGGCGGCTGGAGAGCGCGGCACTCGCGCATGGCGTCGACTACGCCTTCCTCGTGGGCGGCGACGGACCGTTCCCGGATCCGCGTTCGCCCTGGCAACCGGATGGCGTCCACGGGCCCTCGCGCTGGGTAGACCACAAGACCTTCGAGTGGCGCGATCAGGGCTGGCGCGCACCGCCGCTGGCCGCGGCCGTGATCGTCGAGATCCACGTTGGCACCTTCATCCCCGCGGGGACCTTCGAGGCGGTGATCGACAGACTCGATCATCTGGTGGAACTCGGCGTCACGCACCTCGAGCTTATGCCGGTGCAGGAATTTCCGGGGGATCGCGGCTGGGGTTACGACGGCGTGAACCTGTTCGCGCCCCACCACGCCTACGGCGGTCCGGATGGACTGAAACGGCTGGTCGACGCCTGTCACCGGCGGGGCCTGGCCGTGCTGCTCGACGTGGTCTACAACCATCTTGGACCCGATGGCAACTACCTGGGGCAGTTCGGCCCCTATTTCACCGATGCCTACAGCACACCCTGGGGTGAGGCGGTGAACCTCGACCGGGCCCACAGCGACGAGGTCCGGCGCTACTTCATCGACAATGCGCTGATGTGGCTGCGGGACTACCACTTCGACGGCCTGCGCATCGATGCGGTGCATGCAATCATCGACACCTCTGCCGTGCACCTCCTCGAGGCCCTGTCCGCCGAGGTCCGGAAGCTGGAGAGCCGTACCGGGCGGCCGTGCGTACTGATCGCGGAGAGCGATCTGAACGATCCCCGGCTGATACGCCCGGTGGAGATTGGCGGTTACGGGCTCGACGCGCAGTGGAACGAGGATTTCCACCACGCGCTGCACGCGCTGCTGACCGGAGAATCCAATGGCTACTATGCTGACTTCGGCACGCTCGAGCATCTGGCCAAGGTGCTGACCCGCGGATTCGCCTACGACGGCGTCTACTCGCGTTACCGCAGACGCGCCCACGGGCGCCCGGCGACCGATGTCCCGGGCCGGCGCTTCGTCGGCTGCCTGCAGAACCACGATCAGGTGGGCAATCGCGCCACGGGCGAGCGCAGCAGCCACCTGATGTCTCCGGCGTTGCTTAAGGTGGGCGCCGCTTTGGTGCTGACCGCCCCGTTCGTACCGATGCTTTTCCAGGGTGAGGAATGGGGGGCCTCCAGCCCGTTTCTGTATTTCACCGACCATCGGGATCCGGACCTCGCCGAAGCGGTACGCACCGGTCGGCGCGAGGAGTTCTCGGCCTTTGGCTGGGACCCCTCGAGCATCCCGGATCCACAGGCCGAGGACACCTTCCTGCGTTCCCGCCTGGACTGGGACGAGCAAACGCGCGATCCCCACACCGGGATCCTCGACTGGCACCGAGCCCTGATCCGTTTGCGGCGCAGCCATCCCGCGTTTGCGCAAGACCGTCTCGATCGACTGCGAGTGACCATCGACGAGGACCGCCACTGCTTCACCGTATTCAGGTCTGGCATGGTGGTCGCCTGCAACCTGGGGAAGGACCCGCAGACGCTGGCCCTGCCCCCGGGGCTGGCAGAACCGAAGTTGCAACTTGGCTCCCAACCCGGGATCGAATTGCGAAGTACCACCCTTCGGCTCCCGGGAGAATGCGCGGCGATCCTCACCGAAGCGGTCGAAGTGACCGCCTCTCAACACTGAGCCGCGAAAAATCCACTGAACCACAGGAGGTACCACGATGACCGGAAAGATTACCGTGGCCGCCATCGGCGGCTTCATCCTGGGCATCCTCGTGATGTCGTTCGTCACCTTTACCGGAGCCCCCGAGTTGATGGTGGTCGAGGACGAAAGCCGTTACGGATTCGACGAGACCATCGAGGCCATCGAGGCCAGTGCCGAAGATCAGGGGTGGGCGGTGCCCACTGTGCACAGACTGCATGAGCCCGTCCGCGCCGAGGGCTACGAGGTGGACCGGGTGGCCGTGATGGAGCTCTGCCAGCCACATCACGCCGCCCAAATACTGTCCGATGATGAGGCGAAGGTCGTCACCTCGATGATGCCCTGCCGGATATCCGTCTACGAGACGTCCGACGAGCGCATCATCATCTCGCGCATGAACACCGCGATGCTGGCGGAGATGTTCGGCGGAACCGTTGCCGAGGTCATGGCGGACGCCACCGAGGAGGTGGAAGGCGTCCTCGCGACGGTCCTGCAGGAATAGAGGCCCGGTCCCGGCGAACCGGCCCCCATCCGGGGGCCGGCCCTGCCCGTCTCTGTCTAACCCGCTCTTAACGGAAGCGGTCGGAAGCGTCCCGGAACGCCTTCACCATGTCATCCCACGCTGACTCCATGCCTTCCCGGAATTTCTTCCAGGAGTCCTCGCTGGCCTCCTGCACCTTGCGCAGCCGTTCCTCCGCCTCGTTTCGCTGTTCGCGCAACTCCTTGATCTGCTGATCGTATTTTTCGCGCATTTCCGCGTCGGCCTCCTTGGCCTTCGCCTCCAGCTTTGCCAGATCGTGGTTCCATTCCTCGATCTTCCCCTTCATCTTGTCAACGTATTCCTCGCGTTCACCCATCTCTTCGATCTCCTCGTTCCGTTTGTTGTAGAAAGGACGGCTGCGCATCCGGCATCCGCAGCCGCTGGCGCCCCGCCCGAACACGCGTGACCGCGTGCCGGGGCAGGAGGGATAGCAGGGACAGTTTTACGAATCTGTCCCCGTTATCCCGTGTTACCGGAGCCTTTCGAGCAGGGTCCGGCAGAATGCCGGCAGATCGTCCGGGGTGCGGCTGCTGATCAGATTGCCGTCCTCGACGACTTCCTCGTCACTCCAGTCGGCGCCGGCATTGATCATGTCGTCGCGGATCGAGTGGAAGGAGGTCGCGCGTCGCCCGCGCAGGATGTCCGCCGATACCGCCATCCAGCCGCCGTGACAGATCCAGGCCACCGGTCTGCCACGCTCGTTGACGGCCCGCACCAGGTCGACCATCGCGCGGTGGCGGCGCATCTTGTCCGGGGCCATGCCACCGGGGACGATCAGCGCATCGACGCCATCCGCATCGACCTCGTCGGCACTGAAGTCCGCCTTTACGGTGTAGCCCATTGCGCTGGCATATTCCGGCTTCCCGGCACCCACGACCGAGACCCGCAGCCCGGCCTCCAGCATGCGCAGGCGTGGGTAGTGCAGCTCCAGTTCCTGGTAACCGTCTTCGACGAGGATGGCGACGTGCTTGTCATCAGGGCTCATGTGGCTGTCTCCAGGCTT
>PWRV01000112.1 GCA_003563455.1 Thioalkalivibrio sp. | reverse complement strand
GCGTTGAGCAGCAGGAACTGGTCGTCCGCCTGCTCTCCGGCCGTGCTGATCCGGGCGGTGCGCACGTTGATTCCCTCGTCAGCGAAGACACAGCCGATCGTTGACAGCAATCCCGGTCGGTCGAGCGCCCGGACGTTCATGCGTGTCGTGTTGCCGTTCGTGCCGGAACTGAACCGGACCTGGGTATCGACGTCGAAGTGCTTCAGGCGGCGCGGCAGGTTGCGCGTCACCGGGTGATGGTCGAACTGTGGGTCGAGCAGCCGTTCCCGGAGCGCCGAGCGAATTTCGTCGACGCGGAATCCCGGCTCGACCGTCTGTCCCATGCCCTCCAGCACCATGAAGGTGTCGAGGGTGTGTCCGCAGTGGGTGGTAATGACCCGGGCGTCGACGATGTCCAGTCCCAGCTGGGTAAGCGTGTTGGCAATCCGCGCAAAGAGCGTTGGACAGTCCTCCGTGTAGACGAAGATCTCGGTGCTGCCGCGCGGTGTTTCGTGACGGACCAGGACCAGCGGCAGGTCGGCGTCCCGGATCCCGGCGAGGGCGTAGGTGTGCCAGGCGATTTCATCCGCCGAGTGCCGGACGAAATACTCGACCTCGAACTCGCTCCAGATCGCTTCCACCGCCTCCTCGTCCAGCCCGCGCCGCGTCAGCAGTCGCAGGGCCTCGCTGCAGGTCTCGCCGATCTGTTCGTCGACGTCCGGGGGGGCGTCGAGCCCTCTTTCCAGAACGGCCACCGTCGCGTGATACAGGGTCTGGAGCAGGGAGTCCTTCCAGCTGTTCCATAGCGCCGGGTTGGTGCCGCGGATGTCGGCGGTGGTAAGGAGGTAAAGGAGATCGAGCCGCTCCTGGGTCCGCACCTCGCGTGCGAAGTTCAGCACCACATCGGGGTCGGAGATATCGCGGCGCTGGGCGGTCAGGGACATCAGCAGGTGTGAGCGCACCAGCCAGCTGACCAGCGCGGAGTCCTCGTCGCTGAGGCCGTGGTGCTGGCAGAAGTGCAGTGCGTCAAGTGCACCCAGTTCGGAATGGTCGCCACCGCGGCCCTTGGCGATGTCGTGGAACAGCGCGCCAAGGACCAGCCGCTCCGGCCGTTCGATCCGGACGGCAATGTCGCTGGCAAGCGGCAGTTCGTGATGGAAGTCGGGGATGAAGAGCCTGCGAGCATTGCGCACAACGTTCAGCGTGTGCTAGTCGACGGTAAAGGCGTGGAACAGGTCGTACTGCATTCGGCCGATAATGCGTCCGAAAGCCGGAATGTAGGCGCCGAGCACGCCGAAGCGGTTCATCCGGCGAAGTTCCGTGGTGATCCCCTGGGGCGCACGAAGAATCTTCATGAACAGCTGGCGGCAGACCGGGTTGCGCCGGAACTGCCCGTCGATCAGGTGCAGGTGCGCGCGGATCAGGCGGATCGTCGAAGCCCGGATCCCCAGGATTTCCGGGTGCGTCTGAATCAGATGGAAGGCCTCGAGCAGCGCCGGCGGGTAGATCATGAAGACCTGGTCGTGCACCAGTTCGAGATAACCGCCGCGCACCTGAAAGCGCTGGTGGATCCGTTTTGCCTCCTGCATCGAGGCGGGATCCTCCAGAATGGCCTCGTTGAAATGCTGCAGCAGCAGCTCGTTCAGGCGCTGGAGTTCGCAGATGGTGCGAAAGTAGCGCTGCATGAACTGCTCGACGCCCAGATTCTGGTGCTGGTCAGTGAAGCCGAAGGTGCTGGCCAGCGCCCGCTGCAGGTCGAACAGCAGACGGTCCTCCCGACGGCCGGTAAGCATGTGCAGGGCAAAGCGGACCTTCCAGAGGAAGCGCTGCCCCTCGATCAGATCGCGGAACTCCGCCTCGCGCAGGAAGCCGTGGTCCACCAGCTCACGGAGCTTTTCCGCGGCGAATTGCCGCTTGCTGACCCAGCCGATCATCTGGATGTCGCGCAGCCCCCCGGGACCCTCTTTCACATTGGGTTCGAGCCTGTAGGCCGTTTCGCCGAAGCGCTGGTGCCGTGCCTGCTGCTCCGCGAGCTTGGCGGTGTAGAACGCGCGTGAGTCCCACAGCTGCTCCGGCTGCATCGCGTCCCGGAACCGGGCGTACACCGCCTCGTCCCCGGCCAGGAGGCGGGCTTCGAACAGCGTGGTTGCGATCGTGATGTCGTTCTCGGCTTCGCGAAGGCAGTCGGCGATGCTGCGCACGCTGTGCCCCACCTCCAGGCCGGCGTCCCAGAGGAAGGTGACGAACTCGCTGATGGTCTCCGCGTTTTCCGCCTCGGCTTCGGGCTCGCCGAGAATCAGGATGTCGATGTCCGATGCCGGGTGCAGCTCGCCACGTCCGTAGCCACCGACTGCCGCAAGGCACAAGGCCCTGTCGCCTCCGAGGCCGTGCTGTTCCCAGATCAGCTCGAGCAGCGCGTCCACCTGCGCCGCATGGCCGTGGATCAGGGCATCGATGTCCGCCCCGCTGTCAAAGCCGTGGCTCAGCGCGGCGACGATCGCGCGCCGGTGTTCGCGGAAGCGCGCGGCGTCGCGGGGGTGTGCTCGAAGCTCCTCCAGCGAGGGGGTGACGGGCGCGGATTCCGGTTCGCCTGTGACCGGCTGCACGACGCTCATGCCGCGAGGGCCTGAGGCGGGGTCTCTCCGGTGCGCAACGTCAGAATGTCACAGCCATCTTCGGTAACCAGGATCGTGTGCTCCCATTGTGCCGATGGGCTGTGGTCTTTTGTCACGGCGGTCCAGCCGTCCGCGAGCAGCCGCGTGTGCCGGCGGCCCGCGTTGATCATCGGTTCGATGGTGAAGCACATGCCCGGCTCCAGGCGCAGGCCCGTACCCGGCTTGCCGTAGTGCAGCACCTGGGGATCCTCGTGAAACACCTTGCCGATCCCGTGACCGCAGTACTCGCGCACCACCGAGCAGCGGTTGGCTTCGGCGTAGGTCTGAATCGCATGGCCGATGTCGCCGAGCGTGGCGCCGGGTCGCACCTCGCGGATGCCGAGATACAGGCAGGCGCGGGCGACATCGATCGCCCGCTGCGCCTGGATGCCGGTCTTGCCGATCGCGAACATCTGGCTCGTGTCGCCGTGGTAGCCGTCCTTGATCACGGTGATGTCGATGTTGAGGATGTCGCCGTTTTTCAGAACGCGATCACCCGGAATGCCGTGGCAGACCTGATGGTTGACGGAGGTACAGATCGACTTCGGGAACCCCCGGTAGTTCAGCGGGGCCGGGATCGCCTTCTGATGGTCCACGATGTAGTCGTGGCAGATGCGGTCGAGTTCGTCGGTGGTCACACCGGCCACGACCTTCGGTGCGATCATTTCGAGCACCTCGGCGGCCAGGCGACCCGCGATGCGCATGCGCTCGATTTCCTCGGCGCTCTTGATGGTGACTGCCATGGGCAAAATCCACTCGCGCACCGCCGGACCGGAGCGCGCGAGCTTGGTTTGGAGTTGGCTCTTATGCTATAAAGCGCGCGCCCTCGGGGCAATGAAAACCCTAAATCCGCACACGTATCGTCACGGTCTGTTGGGTGCTCGTCCAGCGTGACGGGTTGCAGTCCGGGATGCGTGGAGGCCCAACCCTACCAGGAGAGACAAACATGTCCCACGTGACCATGCGCCAGATGCTGGAGGCCGGCGTGCACTTCGGCCACCAGACCCGCTACTGGCACCCCAAGATGGCGCCGTATATCTTCGGCGAGCGCAACAAGATCCACATCATCAATCTCGAAAAGAGCCTGCCGATGTTCAACGACGCGTTGAACTTCCTGGGCAAGGTGGCCGCCGACGGCGGCAAGATCCTCTTCGTGGGCACCAAGCGCTCGGCGCGCGAGGTGGTCGGCGAAGAGGCCCGTCGCTGCAACATGCCCTACGTGAATCACCGTTGGCTCGGTGGCATGCTGACCAACTTCAATACCGTGAAGCAGTCGATCAAGCGGCTGAAGGACATCGAGGCGATGCGCGCGGACGGCAGCATCGAGCGCCTGAACAAGAAGGAAGGCCTGATGCTCATGCGCGAGCAGGAGAAACTCGAGCGCAGCCTGGGCGGCATCAAGGACATGAACCGGATGCCGGACGCAATGTTCGTGATCGACGTCGGCTACGAGAAGATCGCGGTCGCCGAGGCCAATAAGCGGGGGATCCCCGTGGTGGCGATCGTCGATTCGAACAACACCCCCGCAGGCGTGGATTACGTGATTCCGGGCAACGATGACGCGATGCGCGCGATCCAGCTCTACGTGGCAGCGATTGCGGACAGCATCATCGAGGCCAAGGGCGCGGGCGCGACCGCGGTCCAGGAGGAGGAATTCGCTGCCGCCGAAACCGGCACCGAGTCCTAAACACGTATCCGCCGGCCGCAGCGCGAGCGCGCGGCCGGCATCAGTCAGGAGTCTTTTCATGCAGATTACCGCTGCTCAAGTCAAAGAACTGCGCGAACGCACCGGCGCCGGGATGATGGAGTGCAAGAAGGCACTCGCCGAGGTGGGCGGGGATATCGAGGCCGCCGTCGAGACGATGCGCAAGTCGGGACAGGCCAAGGCCGACAAGAAGGCGGGCCGCATCGCGGCCGAGGGCCGTGTCGAGATTGCGATCGAGGGGCCCCGGGCCGTGATCATCGAGGTCAATTCGGAGACCGACTTCGTCGCGAAGGACGCGAATTTCCAGCAGTTTGCCGTCGAGTGCGCGCAGGCGGCGCTGGCCTCCGACGCGACGGACGTCGATGGCCTGATGACCGTACCGGTCGAGGGTCAGAGTCTGGAGGAGCGCCGCGCGGCGCTCGTTGCCCGGATCGGCGAGAATATCCGCGTGCGCCGCTTCGAACGTGTGCATGCTGCGGGTCCGCTCGGGGCCTACCTGCACGGGACCCGCATCGGCGTGCTGGCGAGTCTCGAAGGCGGCGATGCGGAGCTGGCGAAGGATGTTGCCATGCATATCGCCGCCAGCCGGCCCATCTGCGTCGACGCGGACGAGGTGCCGGCAGAGACCGTGGAAAAGGAACGCGGTATCTTCCGTGCACAGGCGCAGGAGTCGGGCAAGCCGCCGGAGATCATCGAGAAGATGGTCGAGGGCCGCATCCGGAAATTCCTGGGCGAGGTGACGCTGGTGGGGCAGCCGTTCGTGAAGAACCCCGACCAGACCGTCGGCCAGTTGCTGCAGGCGAATGGGGCCCGGGTTGCGGGCTTTGTTCGCTACGAAGTGGGCGAGGGAATCGAGAAGAAGTCCGAGAACTTCGCGGAAGAAGTGATGGCGCAGGCGCGCGGCGCCTGATCCGGTCCCTGCGGCGGGCTTCGCACAGTCGCCGCGCCGCCGCAGGGAAGAGTCCAACTGCTATCGAGGAGCCCCATGAGCCAGTCAGGCCAGCCCGCGTACAGGCGCATTCTTCTGAAGCTGAGCGGCGAGGCCTTCATGGGGGCGCAGGATTACGGTGTCGATCCCCTGGTCCTGGACCAGGTGGCCGGCGAGGTCGCGGAGCTGTCCGGCCTCGGGGTCGAGATCGGCATCGTGATCGGTGGCGGCAACATCTTTCGGGGTGCCGGACTCGCCGAGGGTGGCATGGACCGGGTTACCGGTGATCACATGGGAATGCTGGCCACGGTGATCAACGCGCTGGCCCTTCAGGATGCGATTGAGCGCACCGGGCGCTTCTGCCGCGTGATGTCGGCGATCCGGATCAACCAGGTCTGCGAGGACTACATCCGCCGCCGGGCGGTGCGTCACCTCGAGAAGGGGCGTATCGTCGTATTCGCGGCCGGTACCGGAAACCCGTTCTTCACCACTGATTCCGCTGCCAGCCTCCGTGCGATCGAGATCAATGCCGAACTGATGATCAAGGCCACGAAGGTGGATGGGGTGTACGATGCCGATCCAATGCGGAATCGCGACGCCCGCCGCCTCGAACACCTGAGCTTCGACGAGGCCCTTG
This sequence comes from Thioalkalivibrio sp., assembly GCA_003563455.1. Taxonomy (GTDB): domain Bacteria; phylum Pseudomonadota; class Gammaproteobacteria; order Ectothiorhodospirales; family Ectothiorhodospiraceae; genus Thioalkalivibrio. The sequence continues at coordinate 1,794 of PWRV01000112.1, read as the reverse complement.
AGCGGAAGCTCGGCGTGATGGATACGACCGCACTGGTGATGTGCCGCGACAACAACCTGCCGTTGCGGGGGATGAACATGTTTTCCAGGGGGGACCTCCGGCGCCTGGTGATGGGCGAGGACGTGGGCACCCTGGTCGAGGGGACGGTAAAATGAGCGAAGCCACCTTCAAGGACGCCAGCCAGCGCATGGACAAGACGCTGGAATCGCTGCGGTCGGAATTCACCAAGATCCGCACCGGCCGCGCGCACACCAGTCTGCTCGACCACGTGATGGTCGAGTACTACGGTTCGGAGGTTCCGATCAACCAGGTCGCTAACGTCAACGTTGAGGACGCGCGCACGCTGACGGTGAGCCCCTGGGAGCGGAACATGGTCGGCAAGGTGGAAAAGGCGATCATGACCTCCGATCTCGGCCTGAACCCGGCGACAGCCGGGACCGTGATCCGGGTCCCGTTGCCGGCCCTGACCTAGGAGCGGCGCAAGGATCTGGTGAAGGTCGTGCGCGCCGAGGCGGAGAATGCGCGGGTAGCCATCCGGAACATCCGCCGTGACGTGAATCACACCCTGAAGCAGCAGGTCAAGGACAAGGAGATCTCGGAAGATGAGGAGCATCGGGGCGAGGAACGCGTACAGAAGCTGACCGATGATCACATCGCCCGTATCGACCAGATGCTGGCGGAGAAGGAAGCGGAGTTGATGGAGGTTTGACCTCCGTTGTGCCGATGGCCCCGGATTCGGTTGATACCGAGAGCATCCCGGCGCACGTCGCCGTGATCATGGACGGCAACGGCCGCTGGGCCGAGGCACGCGAGCTGCCCCGCAGCGAGGGCCACCGGGTGGGCCTGAAGGCAACGCGCCGGGCGGTGGAATTCTTCGCGAACCGCGGCGTGCGCGCGCTGACCCTGTTCGCCTTCAGCAGCGAAAACTGGCAGCGGCCCCCGGCCGAGGTGGAGGCGCTGCTGGAGCTGTTCGTCACCGCGATCGAAGAGGAGCTGCCGGAGCTGCGCGAAAAGGGCATCCGGCTGCGGTTCATTGGTGCGCGCGAGGAATTTCCGTTCGAGCTGCAGGCGCGCATGCGGGAGGCCGAGACGCAGACCGCCGCCAATGACACGATGACGCTCGTCGTGGCCCTCGGTTACGGCGGGCGCTGGGACATCCTGCAGGCGGCGCTGCGCTGGGTCCGCGAAAAGGGCGGCTCGGGGCTGGATCCCGCGGCCTTCGACGACTTCCTGAGCACGGCCGGGCTCCCCGAACTGGATCTGCTGATCCGGACTGGCGGCGAGCAGCGGATCAGCAACTTCCTGCTCTGGCAGGCGGCCTACGCCGAGCTCTGTTTCCTGGATGTGCTTTGGCCCGACGTCGGGGAGGCCGAACTCCAGGACGCGCTGGATACCTATGCCCGCCGCCAGCGGCGGTTCGGTCGGATCGGGGAGCGAAGGGACGCCGCCCATGCTTAGACAACGGGTGTTCACCGCGCTGGCCATCGCGGTGCCGGTGGTCGCGCTGACCCTGCTGGCGCCGCCGTGGCTCTTCGGACTGTTCATCCTGCTGGTCGTCGGCATCGGTGCCCGGGAATGGGCCCGGCTGGCCGGCTTTGCCTCGGCCGGTGCCCGGACGGCCTTTGCCGCGACGATCCCGGCGCTTCTGGTCGTGATGATGCTGCTGTGGTGGACCGACGGCTGGTCGGTCTGGCACCTTGCCGTCCTGGTCGTCGCGCTGATCTGGTGGGTGTTCGTGTTCCTCGGGCTTGCCTGGTACAGCCCCGGGCTGTCCATGCGGCCATCGGGACGGTT
>PWRV01000275.1 GCA_003563455.1 Thioalkalivibrio sp. | reverse complement strand
GATGATGCCGCGCGGCGAGACGTTTTCCGGTTGCATCGTGTCTCCTGAAGGATGAGGAGGGGGACGCATCGAGTGTAACGCGGGCAGCAAGCCCTGCCACGCCGAAGGGACGGACCACTGGCCCCCGAGCCTTCCTCCGGCCGGGGAAGGCGTTTTCGGGTTCGAGCGCAACGGGCTGTTCGGCCACAACCCTTCTCAGCGCATCGCCGATCCGTTATACAGGGAAGCTGGCACGAAGGAGCGAATGACCATGGCGCAGCGAGCGCGGTTCAGGGAACGCCGGCACGGCGATAACGCACGTTTCGCGCCTGCGCGATCGCCCTCGGAAAGGCCGGTTGCCGGCGCATCGCAGCTTCCTGCCCCGGAAGCAACCGTTGGCGGCGGTCGATTCTGCCCACGCACGGCAACACCCATTGCGCGGAGGCGCCCATGAAGAGGCCGCGCAACGCGGGTCCGGTTCGGGACCCGTTTGAGGCAGTGGTCAGCGCGCCGGACCCCGGTGCGATTCAGGCGCTGGTGCAGGCTGCACTCAAGGAAGACCTGGGCAGTGGCGATCTCTCCGCGACGCTCGTGCCCTCCGGGCAGAAGACGCGCGCGGAGCTGCACCTCAGGGAACCCGCGGTACTCTGCGGTCAGGCCTGGTTCAATGCCTGTTTTCGGGCCCTCGCCCCGGGCGTGCAGGTGCGGTGGCTTGTCGAGGAAAGGGCCTGGGTCGAGGAACCGGGGATCATTGCCGAGGTCACCGGGCCGGCTCGCGGCATCCTCTCGGCGGAGCGCAGCGCCCTGAACCTGCTGCAGACGCTTTGCGGGACCGCCACCGAGACCGCGCGGCTGGTGCGCCTGCTGAGCGGCAGCCGGACCCGGCTCCTCGATACCCGCAAAACCCTGCCCGGCCTGCGCGTCGCCCAGAAGTACGCGGTTCGCTGCGGGGGCGGCTACAACCACCGCATGGGCCTGTGGGACGCCGTGCTGGTGAAGGAAAACCACATCATCGCCTGTGGCTCCATCCAGGTCGCGGTGGACCGGGCGCGCAAGCTGGGCAAGGGCCGCTGGGTCGAGGTCGAAACCGAGAGCCCGGACGAGGTGAACCAGGCGCTGGACGCGGGCGCCGATGTGGTGATGCTCGACAACTTTGCCCTGGAAGACCTGCGCGCGGCGGTCGGGCGCATTCGCGGCCGCGCGATCTCCGAGGCCTCGGGCAACGTCACCGAGGCGCTCCTCCCCGAGATTGCCGGCACGGAGGTGGACTACGTCTCCATGGGCGGGCTCACCAAGAATCTCCGCGCAATCGACCTGTCGCTCCGGCTCACCTGAGCGTGCACTGTGCCAGGGGGACAGATTTGAAATCTGTCCCCCAAGAAATCTGCCCCCCGCCGGCCGGCCGACCCTCGCCTACCACCACTTCTCGTACTTGAGCTGGCGCTCGGGGATGCCCCACTGCGTCAGCAGCGCAGTCATGTCCTCGATGAACTCGCGCGAGCCGCAATAATAGTAGAGGGCCTCGCGCGACAGGTTCAGCGACTCCAGCAGCGGGTGGCTGATCCGGCCCGTGTGCCCCCGCCAGTCCTCGGCCTCGCGGGTCACGGTCAGGGTCACGTCGATGTTCGGTGCCTCGCCGAGGACGGCGAGTTCGTCCGGGAACAGCACCTCGTGCCGCGAGGCCACGCTGTAGACCAGGTGCGCGTGCACCGCCGGTGCGTCCCGATGGATCAGCCGCAGAATGCTGATCAGGGGCGTCACCCCGATCCCGGCACCGAGCAGCACCACTTCGCGGCTCATGCCCGGTTCGAAGAAGAAGGTCCCCTGCCCCGCAGTAACCAGCACCACGTCCCCCACCTCGCTGACCGTATGCAGATGGTGCGTGGCAGCGTGGTGGTCGGCGTACTTGATTGCCAATTGCAGCCGGCCATCGTCCCGGGGCGCCGATACCACCGAGTAACCTCCCACAAAGGGCTCTCCGTCGCGCGGGATCACCAGATCCAGCCACTGGCCCGCGCGCGCGTGGAAGCGTTCCGGGTCCGCAGCCAGCGTGAAGACCTTGATCAGCGGTGTCACCTGATCGATGCGCTCGATGCGCGCTGGCATGAAATGTTCGGGTACGTTCACTGCGTGCGACATGATGGATCCTTGTTTCCGGGCTCCCCGGGAGCCATGGTGAATGCCTGGAGCAGACGCAGACCGATGTCCTCTCAGGGCTCGCCCGCCTCGCGTTCCTTGACCTCACTCCACAGGCCGTCGAGTGCCTGGAGATCGAGCTGCGAGAGATCCTGACCGCGTGCGGCGGCGAGCGTCTCCATCGCGCGGAAGCGGCGCTCGAATTTCCGGTTGCTGCCCCGCAGCGCGGCCTCCGGATCCACGCCCAGGTGGCGGGCCCAGTTCGCGACCGTGAACAGCACGTCGCCCACTTCGTCGGTCACGCGCTCCGGACGTCCGCCCTGCTCCTGCGCCGCCTGCACCTCGTCGATCTCCGCACGGATGCGCTCGAGCACTGCCGCGGCATGATCCCAGTCGAAACCCACGCGCCGGGCGCGTCGCTGAAGCTTCACCGCCCGCGCCAGCGCCGGCATCGCCAGCGGGATATCGTCCATCCCGCTGTGGCGTTCCCGTTCCCGGCGTTCCTCGGCCTTGGCCGACTCCCACGCGATCTCGCGTTGCTGATCGTCGGCAAACGCTGTCGCGCCGAACACATGCGGATGCCGCCGCCACAGCTTGTCGCCGATCGCCCGCGCAATGTCATCAAAATCGAAACGCCCCGCCTCTTCGCCGAGCCGCGCCTGGAACACCACCTGGAACAGGAGATCGCCGAGTTCGGCGCGAATCACCTCCGCGTCGCCGCCCGCGATCGCCTCGCCGACCTCATAGGCCTCCTCGAGGGTGTACGGCACGATGGTTTCCGGCGTCTGCGCCCGATCCCAGGGGCAGCCCTGAACCGGGTCGCGCAGACGCGCCATGATTGCGCGCAGGCGGCGCATCGGGTCCGAATCGTCAATCTTCATGCCCGCAGTCTAATGCTCGACGGCGAGCATGGGAATTCTTGACTGTTGCAGTAGGTTAATTATATTAGCACCTATCGATATGCAGAAACGCCTCCGGTCGGGGGGCGTAACGCAGCAGAGGAGGCAGTCATGAGTCAACTCATCAGCAACTTCCCAACCGACGGCGTCGTGACCCTCAACCGCGTGATCATCAAGCCGGAATACACGGTCGACGACCTGCAGGAGCGTGTGGCCATGCTCTGCGAGAACGTAAAGACGTATCACTCTGACAGCGGATTCGTCGGTGGTTTCGTCGCGATGAACTCGGGTGCGGTGTCCAACGAAGGCTCGACCATCGGTCAGCCGGTAGACAGCCCGCTGAAGGATCGCGAGGCCTTGATCATCACCTTCTGGCGTTCCTTCGACGAGCACGAGGAGTCGCACCGCAGCGAGACCTTCCAGCCGCTGTTCCAGGAAGTGCTCGAGCTGTGCGAGAACGGCAACGAGGAGATCGCCTACGAGATGCTCTGGTCCGGCGCCGCCTACTCGGCGGAAGAGGCCCAGGCGGCACGCGAGGCGAAGGCCCGGTACGCAGCCTGACGCCCTACGCGGCCTGGCGACTGGTCGCGGGGGGCGGGATCGCCCGCCCCCCGCGACCGGCCCCGACGCCCGCAGGAGCCTGCCATGCAAGCGAATGGGCCTTGGGGCGCCGCAAGCGCCGCTTCGCGCACAGGGTGAGCTCCTACAGAAACGCTCCCTCGAATACCGCCTTTCGCCCCCAGCGAAGCGTCATCCCATTCGTGTGGATCGTACTGCCTCAGCTGCCCGGTTCGTCCCTGCCGCGATCCTTTTCCGCCTTCGCAGTGGCATCCCCGGGCGGCTTGTCCGACGACGCGAGCGTGTGGGTTTCCGGGTCGTAACGGCCTTCGAGTTCATCGGTGTGCGTCTTCGACCATAGCGGCACGCCCATGAAATAACCGGCCCGTCCGATGGCATGGGCGGCGATCGGCGCGGTCAGGACCAGGAACGCCACCACGGCAACCGCCTTCACCACCACCGTGAGCTGGCCAATGTAGATGGCCGCACCCACCATGATCAGGCCGGCGCCCAGCACGCCCGCCTTGGTGGTCGCGTGCATGCGGGTGAGCAGGTCCGGCATGCGCAGCAGCCCGAGGGCGGCGATGAGCATGAAACCGGCTCCAGCCACCAGGAAGATGGCGGTCAGTCCCTCAGTCATCACTGCGGTGTCCTCCCTTCTCGAGGTAGCGCGCGAAGGCGATCGCCGCGAGGAAGGCGGTCAGCGCCAGCACCATCGCCACGTCCAGGTAAGCGGACCGGCCGGTCGCCACCACCGCCACGCCAATGAAACCCACGGTGAGCGATGCCAGAAGTTCCAGCGCCACGACGCGGTCCGGGAGCGTCGGCCCCAGCACGAGGCGCACGAAACTCAGCACCAGCGCCAGGCTGAGCAGTGCATAGGCGAGGAAGATCGCGTAGTCGAACATACCGGTTCCTCAGCGCAGCACCTGGAGCGCGCGCGCCTCCAGGACCTTGATGCTCCGGATCACCGCATCGCGATCGTCCAGATACATCACGTGGATGTAGAGCACCTTCTTGTCGCTCGACACGTCCAGGCTCAGCGTCCCCGGCGTCAGCGAGATCAGGTTCGCGACGATGGTGATCTCGCCATCGGTTTCCGCGTCCAGCGGCATCGCGATCACGCCGGGGCTCATGTGATGCGTCGGCGTCAGCACGTCGTGGGCGACCTTCAGGTTCGAGAGAAGCAGCTCCCAGAAGAAGTAGCCGAGAAAGCCGAAGAACTGCGGGACCTTCACCAGGTACTTCCGGAAGGCGGGCTTGCGCCCGAGCGTCAGCCCCAGCACCACGTAGCCCAGCACGAATCCGAGCAGCAAATTCGCGCCGGTGAAGGACCCGGTCAGCGCCATCCAGATCAGCGCCAGCGCGATATTCCAGATCAGCGCGATCATCGCCGCATCTCCTGCAGGGACTCGATGTAGTCCGCACCGAGCACCGCCTCGATGTAGCGCGAGGTGTCGAGCAGTTGCTCCGCCGAGCGTTCAGCCATCTCGAAGACCGGCTGACCATAGAGCCCGATCGCCACGGTCGTCAGCGCGAGACCGATGATCGGCGGCCACATCCAGAACAGTGACCGGCCCGGGGACCGCGCCGGTCCGATGCCCGCCGGTTGTGCCTTCCAGAACACCTCGTTCCAGATCTTCACCATCGAGTAGAGGGTGAGCAGGCCCACCACGAGCGCCACCCCCACCGCGAGCCACGCCTCGACCTCGATGCCCGCGCGAATGATGATGAACTTCGCAAAGAACCCCGCCAGCGGCGGCAGACCGGCCAGCGACAATGCCGGGACCATGAACAGCAGCCCGAGCATCGGGTGCGAGCGGTACAGCCCGCCCAGTTCCTTGAGCTCGTGTGATCCCTTCAGTTGATAGGTCAGACCACTGATCAGGAACAGATTTGCCTTCACGATGATGTGGTGCAGGATGTAAAACACGCCACCGAGAATCGCCAGCGGCGTGAACAGCGCCAGCCCCAGAATCATGTAGCCGATCTGGCTGATGATGTGGAAGGAGAGGATCCGGCGAAACTCGAACTGGGCCGCCGCGCCAAGCACCCCGGTCAGCATCGTGAGCATCGCGATCCACAGCAGGATCTCGTGCGTGTAGTCCACGTCCTGGTCGAAGATCAGCGTGAAGACACGGAACAGCGCGTACACGCCGACCTTGGTCAGCATGCCCGCGAACAGCGCCGACACCGCGACCTTCGGCGTGTGGTAGGACGCCGGCAGCCAGAAGAACAACGGGAAGGCCGCCGCCTTGATCCCGAAGGACACCATGAAGAGCATCGCGATCACGGTGACCAGGCCGGTGTCCTCGACCTCGCCCAGCCGCACGGCGATGTCCGCCATGTTCAGCGTGCCGGTCAGGCCGTAGAGCAGGCCGATCGCGGTCAGGAACAGCATCGACGAGACGAGGTTCAGCGTCACGTACTTGATCGCGCCCTCCATCTGCGCCCGCTCGCCGCCCAGAATCAGCAGCGCGAAGGACGCGACCAGCATCACCTCGAACCACACGTACAGGTTGAAGATGTCGCCGGTAAGGAAGGCACCGTTCACACCCGCAAGCAGCAGGTGGAACAGCGGGTAGTAGCCGAAGCGCTCGTGCCGCTCGCCGATGTCGGACAGCGAGTACACCGCCGTCGCGAAGCCGATGATCCCGGTCAGGATCACCATGATCGCGGCGAGCATGTCGGAGACCAGCACGATGCCGAACGGCGCATGCCAGCCGCCCATGTGCATCACCAGGTGATCCTGCTCCCAGGTCTCCAGCAGCAGGTGCACCGAGACGATCAGCAGGAGCAGCGTGCCCAGCACGCCCATCCACCGCTGCGCCGCGTGCGAGCGCCAGAAGACCAGGGACAGCGCCCCGGCCAGCAGGGGGATGATGATGGGAAGCGCGATCAGCGCGTCAATGTACGCGCTCATGTATCCGTATCCTTCATCTGATCCATGTCATCGGCACCGACCACCTCGTAGGCGCGGTGAATCAGCACGACGGCGAAGGCCAGCACCCCGAACCCGATCACGATCGCGGTCAGGATCAGCGCCTGCGCGAGCGGGTCGGCGCTAGCGCTCGGTGGCAGCAGTTCCCCCGGGTAGATCAGCGGTGGAGCGCCGCGCACCAGCCCGGCGGCCGTGAAGATCACGAGGTTGGCGGCGTTCGACAGCAGCACCAGACCGATCACGAGTTTCACGATGGAGCGGCGCAGCATCATGTACAGCGCCGCCGCATACAGGAAGCCGATCACGAAGGCCATCACGATTTCCATCGTCAGTCCTCCGCCTCGGCCAGGTTCAGGATGATCGTCAGCACCGCGCCCACGACCACCAGGTACACCCCGATATCGAAGATCAGTACCGTGCTCAGTTTCAGTTCCCCGCCACCGGGCAACGCGAACTCCCACCACTGCGCGGTGAAATACGGCTGGCCCAGAAACGCCGCCGGTGCGCCGCTGAGCACGGCAATGGCCATCCCGGCGCCCAGCAGGTCGCGCGGATCCACGCGCAGCACCCGCCGCGCATCGGCGATGTCCATCGCAAACAGGTACAGCACGATTGCACCGGCCGCGACCAGGCCGGCGATGAACCCGCCACCCGGCTCGTCGTGGCCGCGCAGCAGCAGGAACACCGAAAAGAGCAGCAGCAGCGGCAGCAGGAAATTCCCCGCCGTGCGCAGGATCAGCGATTGCATGTTCATCGACGGTCCTCCGCGCGGAAGCGGATCATCGCGTAGACGCCCACGGCCGCCAGCGCGAGCACGAAGATCTCACCCAGCGTATCCAGCGCCCGGAAATCGACCAGGATCACGTTCACCACGTTGCGGCCGTAGCCCTCCGGCACGGACCATTCGACCAGCTCCTGCGCGATGGAATCGAACTCGCGCGCGCTGTGCGTACTGAGGATGAGCAACGTCACCATACCGCCGGCGGCGAGCGCGACCGTCGCATCGCGCAGCTTGACCCACCAGGGAGACAGGCCCAGGAACCCGGGCAGGCGGAACAGCACCAGCACCAGCAGGATCACCGTCAGCGTCTCGACCAGGATCTGCGTGATGCCCACATCCAGCGCGCTGAACAGCACGAACACCAGCGCGACGGTAAAGCCGAACGAACCCAGCGCCGCGACCGCCCCGAGACGCGAGCG
>PWRV01000328.1 GCA_003563455.1 Thioalkalivibrio sp. | reverse complement strand
TCGCGTCCCAGAGCCGGCGCACCAGTCGGTTACGCCCCTCGCTGACGGTCACGTGAAACCAGTGGTTCGCGCCCTCGCCTCCCGCGTCCAGGACGCTCTCGAACCGGGCCGGGCCGTCCTCGAGCTCCACGCCCTGCAGCAGCGACTGCTGCATGGACTCCGGCACCTCGCCCAGTACGCGGACCGCGTATTCGCGCACCAGTGCGTGCGACGGGTGCATCAGTGCGTGGGCGAGAGCCCCGTCGGTCGTGAACAACAGCAGGCCCGAGGTGTTCAGGTCCAGGCGGCCAACGGAAACCCAGCGCTGACCGCGCAGTCTCGGCAGCGCCGCAAACACACTGCGGCGGCGCTCCGGATCCGATCGGGAGCAGATCTCCCCCTCCGGTTTGTGATAAGCCAGCCAGCGATGGGCGGCAACCCTCGTGCTGACTGGACGACCACGGACCTGGATGGAGTCGTCCGGACCGACCTGCTCGCCCAGCTTCGCAACCCGGCCGTTCACCCGGACCTCGCCGCGTTCGATCCAGCCCTCGATCTGCCGTCGGGAGCCGAACCCTCGGGCCGCGAGATATTTCTGCAGACGCTCCGCCATCTTGAAGGCTCGCAAGGGCTGACTATGATGGCCCCCGACGATACACGAAAAAGGACGCCCCGCCATGACCGGCAACAGCCACTCCCTGAACATCGCCGTACTCACCGTCTCCGACAGCCGCCGTCTCGAAGACGACACTTCGGGTGCAGCACTTGCCGAACTCCTGGGGGGTGCCGGTCATCGCCTGGCCGAGCGTCGGCTGGTGGCAGACGACATTTACGCGATCCGGGCCGAGGTCTCGCGCTGGATCGCCGATCCCGGGATCGACTGCATCCTGACCACCGGTGGCACCGGCATCACCGGCCGCGACGGTACTCCGGAGGCCGTCGCCCCGCTGCTGGACAAGGTCATCGAGGGTTTCGGCGAACTCTTCCGCCATCTCTCCTACGAAGAGATCGGCACCTCCAGCCTCCAGTCGCGCGCCCTGTCGGGCGTGGCGAACCGGACATTCGTCTTCGTGCTTCCCGGCTCGCGCAACGCCTGCCGGACCGCGTGGACACGGATCATCGAGAAACAGCTCGACTCCGGTACCCACCCCTGCAACCTGACCATGTTGATGCCGCGGCTGCAGGAGTGAGATCAGGCCGCGCCCCTGCCCCGCGCCGTCAGTCTCGCCCCTCGTCGTCCACGCCAAACCAGACCTCGCACATGCGCAGGATGAAGACGCCGAGGGTGAGCACGAAGATCGCACCGACCAGTGTCAGGATCTGCGGGTTCTCCATGTACTTGGCGTCCACCACGAGCACCCGCGTCAAGGCGGTAATCCCGATGTAGACCAGAAAGCGCACCGACAGCCGGTTGGTCTTGAAGTAGATCGCCACCATCGCGGCGACCTCGATCAGAAGAAACAGCATCAGCACATCGCCGAGATCGGGGCCGCCCTTGTCGAGCACCCTGCCCACTTCGATGATCGTCGCCCACAGGACCCCGAAGCCGGCCAGGAACAGCAGCCCCATCTGGAAGGTCTCGGCCATCTTGATTCCGGCCAGCTTGCTCAAGGAAGTAATTTTGTCCGACATGGCCGGCCCGTCTCCTGCTACGTGTGCCTCAATGGGTGTCACAACCCGCGCGGTAGCGCGAAACCGGGGGCGACTCCACCGCGCCGGCACCGCTCGGGTCCACGGAGGGAATATAGTCGAAGCGCGTGAATTCTGTAGGACGCAGACGGCGGCACAAGCCGGGGCGTCGGCCGCGGGAAGGCCTCAGCGAACGGATTCCGGTTCGTCTCCAGCGTTCCCGTCGGCACTCCCCACCTCCGGCGCCGGCACGGACTCGCCCTCCGCGCCGGGCAGATCAACCAGCTCGCGCAGCGCATCGAGCGGCGGCAACTCATCCAGCCGCCCGAGACCGAGATCGTCCAGGAAGACCCGCGTGGTCGCATACAGGCCGGGCCGGCCCGGGACCTCCTTGTGGCCCACCATGTGGACCCAGCCGCGTTCGACCAGTGTGCGCATGATCTGCGTGCTTACGGCCACACCCCGGATCTCCTCGATCTCCGCACGCGTCACAGTCTGACGGTAGGCGATGATGGCAAGAGTCTCGAGGAGCGCGCGCGACAGGCGCTGGGGTCGATCCGGCTGCGCCGCCTGCACGTGAGCGGAAAAGTGCTGGCGCACGCGGAAGCGATACCCTCCCGCGGACCGAACCAGTTCGATCGAGCGGTCGAGGTAATGGTCCGACAGGCGTTCCAGTGCGGCCTCGACCTCAGCCCGCCCGGTGCTGTGGTCCGACACGGCGCAGGCGGCCACCAGATCCTTCACGGGTACCGGCTCGGCTGCAGCGAACAGCACGGCCTCCAGCACCAGATCGATCCGGGGCTCGAATGTCCCGGAGGAAACCGGGGCTGAAGGGGGCGTCTCCGCGGTCGTCATTCCGGGTCCGATGCCTCGGCGCGACGCCGAACCTGGATCGGGCCGAAGGGCTCGCCCTGGCCCCATTCCAAAAGCCCGGCCTTGCTGAGTTCCAGCACGGCGAGAAACGCGACCACCACCCCGGGTCGTCCCTCGTCCACCGTCAGCAGATTGACGAAATCCATGAAGCCATCGCGTTCCTCCAGGGTCTCCAATATCCTCGCCATGCGCTCGCGAACCGACAGGGCCTCGGCGCTGATCTGGTGGTGGGCGCGCAGGCCGGCACGCCGCAGCACCGCGACCAGGGCCTCCATCAGGTCCTCGAGCGCCGGGGCCGGCGCCGGCGGACCCGGCAGGGCGTCGCGTGCCGCGTGCGCATGGAAGACATCGCGCTCGAGCCGGGGCATCGCATCCAGGCGCTCGGCCGCCGTTTTGAAACGCTCGTACTCCTGAAGCTGGCGGATCAGCGCAAGGCGCGGGTCTTCTTCCTCTTCCGTCGATGCGGGCGGGCGCGGCAGCAACACACGGGACTTGATCTCCGCAAGCAGCGCGGCCATCACCAGGTATTCCCCCGCCAGTTCCAGGCGCAAGGCCCGCATCACTTCGATGTAGGCCATGTACTGGCGGGTGATCTCGGCGATCGGTATCGCAAGGATGTCGAGATTCTGGCGACGGATCAGATAGAGAAGCAGGTCGAGCGGACCCTCGAAGGATTCGAGAAAGACCTCGAGGGCATCCGGCGGAATGTAGAGATCGACCGGTAGCGCCTCCATCGGACTGCCGTGCACGCGGCAGGACCACTCGGCCTCAGCGGCCACCCCGGTGTCGGGTTCGACCTCGGCGACTTCGGTCTCCGTCATCTCCCGTCCATCCTGCATGTCATGCACGGTATCAGCGGGTCCGGGGCAAACGGATGGTGCGCGGAGTGCATCAGCGGAGATAATCCAGGCCCATCGCCCGGCGCACCTCTTCCAGCGTCTCGCGGGCCTCCTCGCGGGCGGCCTCGGAGCCTTCGTTGACGATGTTCCTGACCAGCGCCGGATCGGACGCGTATTCCCGGGCCCGTTCCTGAATCGGCGCCAATTCCGCGAGCACTTCCTCGATCAGCGGGCGCTTGCAGTCGACGCAACCAATGCCAGCGGTCCGGCACCCGGTCGCCAGTTCCTCGCGCGTGGACTCCGGCGTGTAGACCTGGTGCAGACTCCACACCGGGCATTTGTCGGGATCCCCCGGATCGGTGCGCCGCACGCGCGCCGGATCGGTCGGCATCGTACGGATCTGCGCTTCCCCCTCGGCCGGCTCCGAGCGCAGGCTGATGGCGTTGTTGTAGCTCTTGGACATCTTGCGTCCGTCGAGCCCGGGCATCTTCGCGGTCGGCGTCAGCATTGCCTGCGGTTCGGGCAGAATGATCTTGCCACTGCCCTCCAGGTAGCCGAACAGGCGCTCGCGGTCGGCAAGCGAGATGTTCTGCTGGCCCTCGAGCAGCGCGCGAGCGATCTCGACGGCCTCTTCCTCGCCCTGCTCCTGGAAACGGCGGCGCAGATCCCGGTAACGCCGCGCCATCTTCTTGCCCATCTTGTCTGCGGCAGCCTCCGCCTTTTCGGCAAAGCCCGGCTCGCGGCCATACAGATGGTTGAAGCGCCGCGCAATCTCGCGGGTGACCTCCAGGTGTGCAACCTGGGCCTCGCCAACCGGGACCAGACCGGCACGGTAGGCGAGGACGTCCGCGCTCTGCAGCACCGGATAGCCGAGAAAACCATAAGTGGCCAGGTCCCGTTCCCGCAGCTGCTCCTGCTGGTCCTTGTAGCTCGGCACCCGCTCGAGCCATCCCAGCGGCGTGAACATGGACAGCAGCAGGTGAAGTTCCGCGTGCTCCGGCACGCGGGACTGCACGAAGATCGTCGCCGCACTCGGGCTTACACCCGCCGAAAGCCAGTCGATCACCATGTCGTATACATGCTGACCCATATCTCCGGGGGCTTCGTAGTGCGTGGTGAGCGCATGCCAGTCGGCGACGAAGAAGAAGCACTCATAGCTGTGCTGGAGTTCGAGCCAGTTCTTCAGCACACCGTGATAGTGGCCCAGATGCAGCCGGCCGGTCGGGCGCATGCCGGAGAGCACACGCCGGTTCGTCCCCTGATTGCTCACGAAAGACTTTCTCCTGAGTTCACAGACAGTGACCTGATCGTTGCCGACGCTCTGCCGTGCGAGGAGTGCCGGCGCCGCCCGTCGTCGCGAGCGGCGCCGATGCTGGCCACGCTGTTGAGGGTTGCGACCTCAATTCACGTCTTTGCGACACCAGCGCCGTGATCGTTATCGCGCGCATTAAAACATGCCGCGGGCGATACCGAACACCAGCGCCAGCAAAAGCACGGTCTGATCCCGTCCGTTGATCAGCAGCCGCCCGTCCTCCATGCGCAATCGGCTGCTCAGGACGCCATTTTCCACATGCGCCCACTCCTCGTCGACGGCCAGTTCCAGCCAGGTCTGCAGGTCCATGCCCGCGTTGGGATCCAGACCGGCCTCGGCCTCCAGGAGCGCTGCCACTTCCTCGAGCAGCGCGACACCGGCCTCGAAGTCAAGATTCAGCGCAATCGACTCCAGCGGCCGGCTGGCGAAGGTCTCCGGCTCGCCGCTCAAACCCAGATCCACGGCCAGGCGGACATGCTTCCCCGGTTGGCTGTTCAGGCGAAGATGACCCTTGAGCGAGGGGTCGTGTTCGATCATGCGCTGCAGACCCTCCAGCACCATACCCAGCAGCAATCCGGTGCGCAGGTCGGTGGCCAGCGCCATTGCCCGCACGCCCTCCAGGTCCTCCATGAATTGCAGCAACGTCGGCCGGTGCCAGCGAAGCGCCGTCAGTTGCAGATCCAGCGTTTCGAGCCCGAGCCCGACCGAGCGCAGCTCCTCCGCGCGCACGCGCCACAGGCTATCCAGGCGGTTCGCAGCCGAATTCTGGTTGGAACTCATCTGCAGCCCCTCCAGCGCCAGAATCTCGCGGTCCCCGCGCGTGAACGAAACCAGCCCGGATCCGAGGCCGATGTCATAGTCCGGCAGGGGCCCGTAGCGGCCGTCCGGATCCGGGTGCACTACCAGCCCGAAGTAGAGTTGTTCCAGAAGCAGCCGCCGTTCTCCTTCGGTGAAGTCCAGCCGATCGGTATCGAAGCTCAGAACCATCCGTTCCGGCGAATAGGCGATGCCGCCCTGGCCGGCTCCGAGGTGCAGACGAAACGGAACCGGTTCTTCGTCGGGGTCGGCATCGCGGGCGATCAGCACCGGTCGGCTCGAAAGCCGCGAGCTGACACCGCCGCCCAGACCCAGCCAGCTGTCCGCGCGGGGGCGCGCCTGGGCCAGCGCCGCGGCCCAGAGTGCAGGCATCCTCCCACCATCCGCCAGCCCGGGCGCCGTGCGGGTCTGAACCGCGGCACCCAGCAGCCGATGATCGATCCGGTGCTCCAGTTCCAGTTCGAAATCGAGCCCCTCCCCGACCACGTGCAGCACGCTCGTGGCTCGAGCCCGATACCGTTCCCGTTCGTACCGGTCAACCACGTGATGGATATGCAGTTCACCCACGTGAAGGGTGAACGGCTCTTCGAGCGCGTTTTCGATCTGCACACCCACGTACACCGGCCATGCGGCGGCCGCGACGACGACCAGCAGCAGGGCAATCAGTATCTTGCGCAAGGGGCCTTCCCGGATGATCCGGGCCTCGGCGAGGACTGCATCGTGTGTTTCAGGGGGACCGCGTTCAGGCGGCGCCCTGCAGGTGCGTGCCCGCCGTCATCCGCGATCATTGGCTTCGGTGATGGCATCGTCGCAGTATAACCAAGACCGCCCGATCAGCCGCATTCCCCGCGCGCGGCGATCGCTCAGGCGCAAACGCGTCAAGCAAGGAAATCGACGCGACCCAGCCCGTGCCGCGCCACTTCCGGGACCGGTCCGGTCAGGTCGATCACCGTGGTTGCCTCGAGGGTCCCGGCGCCGCTGTCGATGATGGTGTCGACGAGGTGTCCGATCCGCTCCTCGATCTCCCACGGCTCGCTCAGTGGATACTCGTCCCCGGGGAGGTGCAGCGTTGCCGACATCAGGGGCGTGCCATGTTCCTGCAGCAACTCCTGGACCACTCTCGATTCCGGCACCCGCATGCCGACTGTCCGCCGTTTCGGGTGCTGCATTCGTCGCGGCACTTCGCGCGTTGCCGGGAGGATGAAGGTATACGGGCCCGGTGTCAGTGCCTTCATCATTCGAAAGGCGGTGTTGTTCACTTTTGCGTATACGCCGAGTTCGGAGAGGTCCCGGCACAGCAGCGTCAGGTGGGGATCCTCGCCCACCTCCCTCAGCCGCCGGATCCGCTCGACACCGGTCTTGTCCCCGATCCGGCAAGCGAGCGCGTAGCATGCATCGGTCGGGAGTACGATCACCGCGCCCTGCTGCAGCCGCTCGACCGCCTGCCGAAGGAGCCGGGGTTGCGGGTTTTCGGGATGGATGGAGAGGACGCTCATCACGGCACCGTTGCATTCGTAACCGCTCATGATAGCAGTTGTGCGCCCGCCGCGGCCGGCTGCGGAGCCTGTATACTGTCCAACGAAACGTCCCTGAAGACGACTGCCCGCGGGGGAACCCGGCATGCTCTACGTGATCCTTGGACAGGACCAGCCCGAAAGCCTCGAGCAGAGGATGGCAGCGCGCCCCGAGCACCTCTCCCGGCTCGAATCACTCCGCGATGCGGGCCGGCTGATCATCGCCGGACCGCTTCCCGCCGTGGACAGCCCCGATCCCGGTCCGGCAGGCTTCACCGGCAGCGTGATCGTCGCCGAGTTTCCGTCGCTCGCGGAAGCGGAGGCGTGGGCCAATGCCGACCCCTACGTTACCCGGGGTGTCTTCCGCTCGGTGCAGGTGTACCCGTTCAAGCGCGTGATGCCCTGACAAGGCTCCAGAATCATTCCGGCCGCTGCGGCGTCCGCCGACCGAATCCGCCCCGGAGAACGCCATGAAGAACCGCATCCCGCTGATCCTGCTCGCCTCACTGCTGCTGATCCTGACCGCTTGCGACCGCATCGAGCCCGAGCCCGAGCCCGAACCGCCGGTCGCGGATCCGGAGACCCTGGCGCTGGTGAACGGGGTGCCGATCACGCGCACCGATCTCTTCACCTATGTCGGTCTCGGCGAAACGCCGGAGACCGCGGCCACCGAGGATGTCCTCGAAGAGCTCGTCAACCTCGAACTCCTGCGCCAGCAGGCCGTCGCCGAGGGCATCCACGACGAGGAGGAGATCCGGATCCTTCTTCGCAACATCGAGACCAATCTGCTGGCGTCGGAGATGATCGAGCGCAGGACCGCAGCCATGCAATTCTCCGAGGCC
>PWRV01000246.1 GCA_003563455.1 Thioalkalivibrio sp. | reverse complement strand
CCTGTTGATGGGGTCGTGCCGCCACGGCGCTGGTCACGGCCTGCTCGCGTATCCGCATTCCGGAGGCGTCCGCGCGTGGCGCCACAAGACCCTTGGGGTGGACAGGGCTCCAGTGTATCGCATGGCCCATTAGGGAAGCGCTGAATAAAGCCATCCTGGCTTTCTCAGCGCACGCTGCGCTGCAAATGTGATTTGCAGCTTGCTTCAGAATCAACCATCTGCGGTGGTTGATTCTGGCGGCACTTCCCTGTGCCGCAGGGAAACGCCGATAAATCAGCGTTTCCCTAGTGTCCTGGCACACGTCTAATGGCGGCTCTGGTACTCGGCCAGGAGCAGGGCGAGGGCGCAGGAGGCCATGCGGGTCAGGGCGTCGTCGGCGCGGCTGGTGAGCATGATCGGGACGCGGGCGCCGACGACGACGCCGGCACCGGTGGCATCGGCGAGGTAGGTCAGCTGCTTCATCAGCATGTTGGCGGCCTCGACATCCGGTGCGACCAGGATGTCGGCCCGGCCGGCGACCTCGGATTTGATGTCCTTGGTGCGGGCGGCACTCTCCGAGATCGCGTTGTCGAAGGCGAGCGGTCCGTCGAGGAAGCCGCCCTTGATCTGACCGCGCTCCGCCATCTTGCACAGGGCAGCAGCCTCCACCGTCGACGAGAGCTTCGGATTCACCGTCTCGACCGCGGACAGGATCGCGACGCGGGGTTCCTCGATATCGATCGCATGGGCGAGTTCGATCGCGTTGCGGACGATGTCGGCCTTGTGTTCCAGGGTCGGATAGATGTTGATCGCGGCGTCGGTGATGAACAGCGGGCGCGGGTAGGTCGGCACGTCGAACGCCATCACGTGGCTCAGACGGCGCTCGGTCCGCAGTCCCCTTTCCTTGTGCAGTGTCGCGCGCAGCAGTTCATCGGTGTGCAGGCTGCCCTTCATCAGCGCCCCGACCTTGCCCTCGCGGGCCAGTTCGACGGAGCGCTCGGCCGCCTCGTGGCTGTGTTTGGTGGAGATCAGCTGGAAGTCGGAGATGTCCACCTCCGCTTCCTCTGCGGCCTGCCGGATGCGGTCCTCCGGCCCGACCAGCACCGGGATGATCAGTTCCTTGCTCGCGGCCTGCAGCGCGCCCTTCAGGGAATGCGGATCGACCGGATGCACGATCGCTGTCGGCAGCGGCTCCGGACTCGAGGCCGCCTCCAGAAGCTCGTGCAGATGGGCGCGCTCGGCCATGCGCACCTGGGGCATCAGCGTCCGCGGGCGCTTGACCTTGTCCGTGGGTGCAAGGACGTCCGCGTCTCCCTCGATGACCGTCTTGCCTTCCTGATTCTCGCAGCGGCAGTGGAAGCGGATGCGCTTCTTTTCGTCGTCCTTTTCGGTGGCCTCGACCGTGACCGTGAGTATGTCGCCGAGCACCACGGGCTTCTTGAACCGCAGCGTCTGGCCGAGGTAGATCGTCCCGGGGCCGGGCAACTCCGTGCCCAGCAATGTCGAGATCAGCGCACCGCCCCACATGCCGTGGGCGATGATCTCCTGGAAGCGGCTGCTCTTCGCGAAGTCCTCGTCCACATGTGCAGGGTTCACGTCCCCCGACATCACCGCGAAGAGCTTTACGTCCTCCATTGTCAGGCGCCGCTCGAGTGTCGCGGTGTCGCCGACCTCGATTTCGTCGTAGGTCCGGTTTTCGATGTGCGTTTCGGTAGCCGCCATGATTCAGGCCCGGACGTGCAGTCCGCCGTCGACATGGGTGGTCACGCCGGTGATTGAACGGGCCGCGTCGCTGACGAGGAACCGCGCCGTCTGCCCGATGTCGTCGATCGTCACCAGGCGTCGCGTGGGCGCGTGCTTCTCCGCGTCCTGCAGCAGTTTCTCGAAGTCGCGGATGCCGGAGGCGGCGCGGGTCTCGACGGGTCCTGGCGAGAGCGCCAGCACGCGGATGCCGGCCGGGCCGAGCTCCTCCGCCATGTAGCGGACGGAGGCCTCGAGCGCAGCCTTTACGGGGCCCATGATGCCGTAGTTTTCCCCCACCCGTTCGGCCCCCTGGTAGCTCATCGTGATCAGGCAGCCGCCGTCGGTCATCAGCGGTTCCGCGAGGCGCGCCATGCGCATGAAGGAGTGGCAGGAGATGTCCATCGCGAGCAGGAAGCCGTCGAGGCTGGAATCGACCACCCGGCCCTGCAGGTCGTCACCCGGGGCAAACGCCATCGAGTGAATCACGAAGTCGAGCCGGCCCCAGCGATCGGATGCTGCCTGGAACAGGGCCTCGAGCTGCTCGTGCTCGCGCACGTCGCAGAGAAGCAGCGGGGGATCGGCGAGTTCCTCGGCCAGCGGGCGGACATGCCCCTCGGCCTTCGGATGGCCGTAGCTCAGAATCAGGTCAGCGCCTGCCTGGTGCAGGGCGCGCGCGCATCCGAATGCGATGCTCTGTTCGTTGGCGAGGCCGGTGACGATGCCGGTCTTGCCGGAAAGCGAGGTGGGGTCGCTCATCGAAACGCTCCTGGCCCGAAGGCGATTGGCGCGGTCGATGGTGCCTGTCCGCGGCTTGTGCATTGCAGCATCAGCTTAGCAAAGTGCGGGTTCCCATGCACAACCGGTGGACTCCACTGCCGTCAGCGTCCGGTTGCCCCGGCGAGAGCACCGCGATCGAAGCGGTTTTCGTAGAGACGCAGCAGCGCCGGTATCACCAGCAGCACCAGCATCGTCGCGACGCCAAGGCCGAAGACAATGGAGATGGCCATCGGGATCAGAAACTGGGCCTGAAGCGACCCCTCGAACAGCAGGGGTGTCAGGCCCGCAATGGTGGTCGCGGAGGTCAGGATCACCGCACGAAGGCGCTGGCACGACGCCTCGACGATCGCCTCGCGCAGAGCGAGTCCTTCGTCGCGCAGGCCCTGATAGAAGCTGACCAGGATGATGGAGTTGTTGACGACGATCCCGGTCAGGCCGAAGAGGCCGAAAATGGACAGGATCGTCAGTTCCACCCCCAGCAGCCAGTGTCCTAGGAAAGCCCCGAGGATCCCGAAGGGAATGATCGCCATCACGATCAGCGGCCAGCCCCAGGACGCGAAGACCCAGGCAAGGGTCAGGTACATCAGGCCAAGCGCGAGGAACAGCCCCACGCGCATGTCGGCGAAGGTTTCCGCCTGGTCAGCGGCCCGGCCCTCGAAGGAGTAGTCCACGCCATGGCGCTGCGCCAGTTCGTCGAGTGGCCCGTCTTCCAGTGCGGCGCGCACGCGGGCGGCGTTGTTCACCGCACGGTCAACCTCCGCCGAGACATGGATTGCCAGCCGCGTGTCGGCATGCCGAAGGGTCTCGAAGCCCTGGCGCGACCGGATCTCGACCACGCTGTCCAGCGGGGCCCATTCACCCGAAGGGAGCCGGATCTGCAGCCGCTCGAGGGTCTCGGTGTGGTGGCGTTCCCGGTCCGGAAGACGGACCCGGACCTCGACCTCCTCCAGACCATCCTGGAAGATCTGCGCCAGTCGGCCATCAAAGGCATCCCGGAGTTGCGCACCCACGCTGTCCGTGGTCAGTCCCACCGCGAGCCCCTCGGGGCTCAGCGAGTAGATCAGCTGCTCGCGTCCGAAGGGGGTGTCGTCGTTGATCGCGTAGAGCCCGGCAAAGTCGGCGAAGAGTTCCGCGAGATCAAGGGCCGCATCCTTGAGCCGGTTGGGGTCGTCCCCGGTCAGGCGGACATCGAGGTCGCGGCCGGGGGGTCCGCCCGTGCGTTCACTGATGTTGAAGTTTTCGACACCCGGGGCCAGCCGAACCCGCTCTTCCCACTCGCGGATCAGCTCGCGGTTACGCACGGTACGCGCCTCCGGGGACACGAGTTCCACCTGGATGTTACCGAACTGTTCCCCGCGCGGGGCGTTCCCGTCTCCGGGGTCGATACCGAGACCGCGGCGCACGACTGCCGCGGTTACGAGTCCGCCGCCCAGCGCGTCCTCGGCCTCGTACAGCTTTCGTTCCACGGACTCGAGGAAGGCGTCGACGCGCTCGGGCGGGGTACCGGCGACGAAATTCACGCCGGCATTGACCGTTGTGCCTTCCGGCGCGGGAAAGAAGGTGAAGCCGATGCGTCCGCTCGCCGCCAGACCGACCGCAAGAATCACCGCACCAATGGCCAGCGCGAGGGGGACGCCGGCATGATCGACCGCCCGGGACACTGTCCGGCGGAAGGCGCCGTTGCGGAAGCGCTCGAAGCCACCGTCGAAACGCGCCCGCAGGCTGCCCGCTCGCGGTGGCTCAAGCCGGGAGAGCACACCCTGCAGGTGAGCGGGCAGGATCAGGAAGGCGATGATCAGGGTCGCAACGATCACGCAGATCACGACCAGCGGAATATCGAACAGGATGTTCCCGATGATTCCGCCGACGAGCATCAATGGCAGAAAGGCAGCCACCGTGGTCAGCGATGCCGAGATCACGGGCGCCAGCATCCGGCGGGCGCCGTTGCCGGCCGCCTCGGTGGCGCCCTGACCCTTCTGGTGCAGCGTGTAGGCGTGCTCCGAAATGACGATCGCGTTGTCGACAATGATCCCCAGCGACATGATGAAACCGAACAGGGAGATCATGTTGATCGAGCCGCCCACGGCCCAGAGGACGATCAGCGCGGCAGTAAAAGCGATCGGGATGCCCAGCGCCACGCGCAACGCCACGTGCCTATTCAGGAACAGGAACAGGATACCGAGGACCAGCAGCAGCCCTCCCGCGCCGTTCTTCAGCAACAGCAGGATGCGTTCCTGCAACAGCTCCCAGAAGGCATCGATGACCTCGATCTGCACGCCTGGCGGCAGGGCAGGCCGTGTCTTCTCCAGCCACTCCTGGAGCGTACGTGCCGCCTCCAGGGAATCGCCGGTTTCGGTACGCATCAGTTGCATCTCGAGTGCCGGCCGCCCGTCGACACTGACGCTCACCTCGCCGTCGCGCGGGCGCCGCTCGATCTCGGCTACCTGGCCCAGGCGCAGCAGCCCGAGATCGGGATCGGAACGGAGCGGCAGGTCCTCGAATCCTATCACCTCGCGCTGTTGATCGAGGCTGCGCAATTGCCGTGCGGTGTCCGCGCGCCCGGCGCTGCCTGCCGGGATATCGCGGCTGAGCCCCTCGATGCGTTGGGCAATGTCGCCGAGTGTCAACCCGGTGTCATAGAGCACGACCGCCGGCACCTGGACGGCGATCTCGTCCTCGGGCAATCCGGTGAACTCGACCCGCGCGATCCCGCGATCGAGCAACTCACGTTCAAACTGGCGGCTGAGCGTGCGCAACTCGTCGATGTTGTCCAGTCCGCTCACCAGCAGGGTGGCGACGGGTTCGTAGCGGACAATGCGCGTGACCACGGGTGTCTCGGCCTCGTCCGGCAGGTTGCGCTGCTGGTCCACGCGGTCCTTGACCTGTTCCAGGGCCAGCGTCATGTCGGTTCCGGCCTCGAACTCGATGGTGATCGAAGAGACGCCGAGTGCGGAGGTCGATGTCATGTCGCGGATGCCATCGACCGTGCGCAGATCCTGCTCCAGCGGATCGGTGATGCCGCGCTCGACGTCTTCGGCGCTGGCGCCGGTCCAGACGACCCTCACGGTAACGATGTCGAGCTCGAAGTTCGGGAAGAACTGCGTGTTCAGGTTGAGCAGTGCAAAGGAGCCGCCCAGCACCATGAGGGCGATCAGCAGGTTGGCGGCAAGCCGGTGCCGCAGAAAGAGTTCGATCAGCCCGCCATGGCGTTCAGGCGTGTCTGGGGGGCCGTCACCCGCGGTCACCATCGTGCTCATCGTTGCTTTAACCCTGTTCGTCCGGACCGTTCAGTTCGACCTCGACCCGGAGTCCGTCAACCGCATTGGGCAGCCGGGTCGCCACGAGGACATCGCCGTCTTCCAGATCCGGGTGGCGGATCAGTGCGCGCGTGCGTCCGTTCAGGTCGGTCACCTGGCCCAGGCGCTCGACCGCGAGGCCCTGCATGCGGCCGTCGACCACGCGGTAGACCCGGTCACGGCCGTACAGGCTTTCGAAGGGCACCACCACGCTCCCGGGTTCTTCCGGCAGGCCGAGACGCAGGCTCACGAAGCGGTTCAGCGGCAGCGCTTCAGCCCCGTCGATGACCCGGAAGACGGCACTGATGCCGGCCTCGCCGGCGCGGGTCTCACCTGCGAGCCGATCCAGCGACGCCTGCACGTGGCGTCCCCCCACCATCGCTTGTGCGAGCAGGCGAATGTCTTCATCGAGGAGCTCCCGGATGCGGGGCACGAACATTTCCGGCAGGCTTGCCCGGACCTCGAGATCATCCAGTACATACAGGCGGACGAGAGCATCACCAACACGGACCCGCTCGCCCGGACTGACGTGCACTTCGACCAGGCGAGCCGCGGAGCGGGCATGGATGTTGGTGCGTCCGAGATCGATCCGGGCGCGCTCGGCAGCGGCTCCCGTCCGCTGCACGCGCGCCTCTGCCTGGGCGAGCCGGCTGGGGGCCTCCGCGATCGCCTGCTGGCGGCTGTCCACCGTCACGCGGGCCTGCTCGAGGTTGCGCTGGGCCTCATCGACCTCGGCGTCCGAGCCGAGATTGCGAGTGCGCAGGTCGCGCGCACGCTCGAGGGCGCGCTCGGCGATCTGAAGCAGGGCCTGCTCGCGGCGCAGCATGCGCCGGTCGGTTTCGGCGCGCAGTCTTTCGCTCTCCACGGCCGCCTCCGCTTCAAGCAGGTCGGCTTCCCGCTGTTCGAGACCGAGGCGGGTCTCCGCGGGGTCGATACTTACCAGCAGCGCATTGTCCCCAACAACATGGCCGGCCCGGGCGGGCACCGCGTCGATCTCGCCTTCGACGGCCGCCCGAAGAATGGCGGTCTGAGGGGAAGACGTTCTTCCGAACAGGTCGAGGGTTGGCCGGTGGGTATCCGTTTCCACGACGATTCCGCTGACCTGCCAGACCCGTTCGCTTTCAGTCGGGGGGGGTGCGGTCGGGCCGGTGGCGCGCAATACAAGAAAGCCAACGCCCGCCGCAACGAGGATCAGCAGCGGCAGGAGCTTGCGGAGGAGATTCGCTGGTCGGGGCATCGGGATCTCTGGAACGAAACGGGGGCGCGCGGCCCTATGACGCCCCGCTGGTGACGGGGTTCAACCCCGAGCATGAGCGGCACGGAAGGGAAGGGCCTCAATTATAGCCGAGCGGAGCATGGCGTTGGCGCACCGGGCGGGATCCACCGCAGCCGAGTCATGGAATTCGCGCCTCCGGGGCTGCTAAGCTCCTTGAACAGGCGGCATTCGCCGCGAAACCGGAGGAAGCTCAAATGCAGCGACACGACATGCTCAAGGGTCTGAAGATGCTGGTGGCGGCAGCGCTTGCGCTGGCGGTTTCGGGCGCCGCCGTCGCCCAGATGGGCCAGCAGCCGGGCGCGATGGAGCGGGAGTTCATGGAGATCCAGCAGCGGCTCGCGCAGATCCAGCAGCAGGCGGTCGAGAACAACCCGGAGCTGCGCGAACAGGCGGACGCCCTGGAAGACCTGGTGACGGACAAGATGCGCGAGGCGGGTTATGATCCCGGCGCAATCATGGAAGACCTGCTCGCCGCGCAGGCCAGGATGGAAGAGGCCCGCACCGACGCGGAACGCCGGGAAATCCTGGAGTCGCGCGAGGTGCGCGAGGCGCAGCGCGACTTGCAGGAGGCGCAGCAGGCGGCGATGCGGGATCCGGAGGTCCAGGCCGCCCAGCAGGCGCTCGAGGAAGACATGCTGGACGCGATGCGACGTGAGGATCCGCAGACGGACCGCCTGCTCGAGAGGATGCAGGAGATCCAGGAGCAGGTTCAGCCGGGGATGCGCTAGCGCACCGGG
>PWRV01000340.1 GCA_003563455.1 Thioalkalivibrio sp. | reverse complement strand
GTGAGCCCGGAACAGCGCTACCGGATGATCCAGGACGCGGCCTACTACATCGCCGAAAGGCACGGCTTCACCGGCGACAACCACG
The DNA here is from genome assembly GCA_003563455.1 of Thioalkalivibrio sp. Lineage (GTDB taxonomy): Bacteria > Pseudomonadota > Gammaproteobacteria > Ectothiorhodospirales > Ectothiorhodospiraceae > Thioalkalivibrio. The sequence continues at coordinate 7,780 of PWRV01000340.1, read as the reverse complement.
CGTTCTGGCTGCAGGCCGAGCAGGAAATCGACTCCCAGCTCGCGGCCAAGTGACGCCCGCGGCCGACCGTCACGGCCTGATTCCGACGTGACGACCGGAGCCGGGCGGCACGCGGGGCGCACTGCAAGGCCAGACTCCGCGAAACGGGCGGCGAGCCGTTGGAAACCGGCCGAGCGGCGAAAGGCCTTTCAGACGCCGAAGGGATAGGTCTCCGGGACGCGGTCGGGTTCCCAGGCGGGGGTGAGATCAAGCGGCTGCAGCGCCTGGGTTCGGTCGACGTGCACCACACCATCGAACTGCTCGGCGACGCGCGCCTGAAAGTAATGGCTCGCCATCTCGGACCGTGGCCGGTAGATCACCCCGATTGCGCGCTCGTACAGTGGCTGGCGCAGCAGCCCGTCGGCGTCGCTGCCGCGTATTGGCAGAAAGAAGTCGCCACCCACCTGATGAAAGAGCTGTTCCACGCTGCCTTCGATCGCGGGCCGCACTGCCTTCAATTCGACCGGCGCATCCCAGTCCGACGCGGCCGCGACCGTGCCCTCGAAAGTGGTGAAGCCGATCAGAACGGCATCGTTTCCGACCGATTCGCGCGTCAGCTGACCGACGTTCAGCTCGCCGCGGGCGCCCATGCTCGTGGCGCGGGCGTCGCCGATGTGTGAATTGTGCTCCCACACCACGATCCGGCCGGCTCGCCCCTGTTGGCGCAGGTGGCGGCGGAGTTCGTTCAGCGTACTGCTCATGTGCCGGTCGCGCAGATTCCAGGTATTGACGCGGCCGGTGAACATCGCGCGGTAGTACTGTTCCGCGTTGGCGACGACCTGAGCATTCTGCTCGGCGAAGAATTGCTCATCGATGGCCAGCAGACCGTCGCGCCGCAGATACTCGGTCGATCCCTGCTCGAGCTCCACCAGTTGCCGGACGGCTTCGTCACTGCAGTCCTTTCGTAGCCCCAGCCCGGCCTGGTAGCCGTAGTCCTGCGGGTTGCCCAGCGAGTGGTCGAAGCAGCCGTAGCGCGCCCGAGCGCGAGCCGCCGCCTCGGGATCGACTTCGTCGAGATAACCGATGACCGCTTCGGCCGAGCGGTAGAGGCTGTAGAGGTCCAGACCGTAGAAACCCGCGCGGTCGGTCGCTGCGCGGGGCTTGTTGAAAGCCGCCAGCCATTCCACGAAGTCCACGACGGCGGTGTTTCGCCACATCCACTGCGGGAATCGCTGGAAGTCGGCCAGCGCCTCGGTAGCGGAACCGTCGGCGCCCTGACCGCGCACGTACCGGTTGACGCGATAGGCGTCCGGCCAGTCGGCTTCGACCGCGACGGCTTCAAACCCCTTCTCTTCGATCAGTCGCCGGGTGATGTGCGCGCGGATATCGTAGAACTCGTGCGAGCCGTGGGATGCCTCTCCCAGAAGCACCAGCGACGCATCGCCGATCGTTCCGAAGACCGCGTCCAGCGACGAAGGTCCACGATCCATGTGTGTGACATGTTCGCGGAGCTCCTGGGCATCCGTTCGAAGAATGCGCGTCATGGCGACTCCTTGTGCGGGCGTGCGGACCGGGAAAGCCGCCGACGCGGGTCAGAACCTGCGGGGGAGCGAGCCACCCGAGCCACGTTCATCGGCCAAGCCGCCGGAATGCCGGGCGGCCAGAAGGCGCGGACGATGCGAAGCGACGTCAGTTGTTGGGCGCCTCGGCACTGATATCCGCCAGTGCCGAGTGCTCGTCGCGCTCGATCGCGAGATCGCCGATGGAGACGATGCCGACAACCTGCCCCTGTTCCACAACCGGAATCCGCCGTATCGCGAATTCACGCATGGCGTCGACCGCCTCCTCCGCATCCATGGAGGGCTCGAGGGTGTGCAACTCGTCGCTGCAGCAGTCTCCGACCGTGGTCAATTCCGGCGACTTTCCGTCGGCTATGACCCGTACGACGATGTCACGATCGGTGACGATGCCCAGGAGCCTGCCATCTTCCTGGACCAGGACGTCGCCCACGCCGGCGTCGCGCATGTGCTGTGCGGCTTCCTGCGTGGAGGCATTGTGATTCAGGACGATCGGGTTCGGTGTCATTGCTTCGCGTACCTGCATGTCGGTCTCCTGTCGGTTTGGAGGGATTGTTTCCGTCCCGTGCGAAATGACCGGTTTGCGGCGATCAGGCCTGCCGGAGCGATTCTTCAACGAGTGCATCGCCACCCGGCAGCCCTGCTGCGGTCGATCCTTGCCTCGTTAGCGCACGAAACGGATGTTGCTGCCTCCTGAAACCTTAGGGGAAACGGGGTGCCCGCAAACAGGGGTAGTAATACCAACGCGGGTCAGTACGCCCCGCCGGTGCAGGCGGGTGCACGGGGGTCATCCTCGGGAGCCTGTTCCAGGCCGGTCAACGGGCATCAAACGCTCAGGTGTTCCCTGACCAGCTCGTCGGTGAGGGCGTCGATCGGGCCGTGGGCGACGATGGAGCCCTTCTCCATGATGTGGAAGTCGTGGGCGACGCGGCGCGCGAAGGGGAGCTTCTGCTCAACCAGCAGCACCGACAGCCCCATCTCGTCATTGAGCTGCCGGATCACGTCGCCGATCTGACGCACGATGTTCGGCTGGATGCCCTCGCCGGGCTCGTCGAGGATCAGCAGCCGGGGGTCGAGGACCAGCGCGCGGGCGACCGCAAGCTGCTGCTGCTGCCCGCCGGACAGGTCGCCACCACGGCGCCGGCGCATCTCCTTCAGCACCGGGAAGAGCTGGTAAACCGTATCCGGGATCTGCCGCGCCCGGTCCGCACGCGAGGAGAGCGGCACCCGCAGGTTCTCCTCGACGGTGAGTTCCGGAAAGATCTCGCGGCCCTGTGGCACATAACCGATGCCACTCCGGGCGCGGGCCTCGGGCGACAGGCGGCTGATGTCGCGGTCTCCGAGCAAAATCCGGCCGGTGCGCACCGGCAGCAGCCCCATGATGCACTTGAGCAGCGTGGTCTTGCCGACGCCGTTGCGGCCCATCACGCAGGTGCAGCGGCCGGGTTCGGCCCGCAATTCCAGATCCCTCAGGATGTGGCTCTGCCGATAGTACTGGTTCAGTCCGCTGACCTGGATCATTCCTCCTCTCCGAGATAGACCTCGACGACGCGCGGGTCGGCCTGTATCTGGTTCATGCTGCCCTCGGCAAGAACCGTACCCTGGTGCAGCACCGTCACGCGGCGGGCGATCGAGCGCACGAAGGCCATGTCGTGCTCCACCACGATCACCGTGTGGTCGCCGGCCAGGGAGACCAGAAGCTCGGCGGTCCGTTCGGTCTCGTTGCCGGTCATGCCGGCAACGGGCTCGTCCACCAGCAGCACGCGCGGGTTCTGCATCAGCAGCATGCCGATCTCGAGCCACTGTTTCTGTCCGTGGGACAGGGCACCGGCGGCCCTGTGCCGCAGATCCTGCATGCCGATGGTCACCAGCACCTCGTCGATGCGCCGGGCCTGTGCGGTGTCCACCCGCGCGAACAGGGTCTTCCAGGTGCCCTTGTCCGAAGCGAGGGACAGCTCGATGTTCTCGAGCACGGTCAGGGCCTCGAAGACCGTCGGTTTCTGGAACTTGCGGCCGATCCCGCCGCGCGCGATCTGGTATTCGTCGAGGCTCAGCAGGTCGATGTCGCGCCCGAAGTAGACCGCTCCCGAGTCCGGCCGGGTCTTCCCGGTGATCACGTCCATCATCGTCGTCTTTCCCGCCCCGTTGGGGCCGATGATGCAGCGCAGCTCGCCCTCGTCGACCGCAAGGCTCAGATGGTCAAGGGCCTTGAACCCGTCGAAACTCACGCTGACGTCGTCGACGTACAGGATAACGCCATCGCGCGTGCCGCTGAAATCCGGTTCGGACTGCAGCAGCCGGAAAACCCGGTCGCGCCGGATCGGCTGGCGATACGGTGCCAGGCTCATGATTCCCCCTCCCGGCGACGGCGGAACAGCCCCACGATGCCGCGGGGCAGGAACAGCGTCACCAGAACGAACAGCGCCCCCAGCGCGAACAGCCAGAACATCGGGTAGGCGACGGTGAACCAGGTCTTCGCGCCGTTCACCGCGAAGGCGCCGACGATCGCCCCGAAGAGGCTCCCGCGCCCGCCCACCGCGACCCAGAGCACGGCCTCGATGGAACGGATCGGCGAGAACTCGCCCGGGTTGATGATGCCGACCTGGGGCACGTACAACGCGCCCGCGATGCCGGCAAGAACGGCGGAGAACACGAAGACCCACAGCTTGTAGTGGTCCACCCTGTAGCCGGAAAACCGGGTGCGGTCCTCGGCATCGCGGACCGCGATCAGCACGCGGCCGAAGCGCGAGGTCACGATGTAGCGGCAGGCGAGGTACCCGAGGATCACCGCAATGCCCGAGGCCAGGAACAGCGCGACCCGCGTTTCGCGCGCCTGCACCGGGAAGCCGAGGATGTCCTTGAAGTCGGTCAGGCCATTGTTGCCGCCAAAGCCCATCTCGTTGCGGAAGAAGGCGAGCATCAATGCGAAGACCAGCGCCTGGGTGATGATCGCGAAGTACACGCCGCTCACGCGCGAGCGGAAGGCGAGCCAGCCGAAGACCAGCGCCAGCAGCCCCGGCACCAGCATCGCCATCAGCAGCGCGAACCAGAACATGTCGAAGCCGAGCCAGAACCACGGCAGTTCCTCGTAGCTGAGGAAGACCATGAAGTCCGGCAGCACCGGATGGCCGTAAACGCCCTGGTCGCCGATCTGGCGGGTCAGGTACATGCCCATCGCGTAGCCGCCCAGGCCGAAGAACGCCCCGTGGCCGAGCGAGAGAATTCCCGCGTAGCCCCAGATCAGGTCGATCGCGAGTGCCAGCAGCGCGAAGGTCAGGAACTTGCCGAGCAGTGCCACCCAGTAGCTCGAGAGGTAGTAGGGCGAATCCGGCGGCACCACCAGGTTGGCGATGGGCACGGCGATCAGCATCGCCACCAGCAGCCCGAGCACGAAGGTGCCACCCCAGTCGCTGGTCAGCAGACGTCGCGTCAGCATGGCGTCAGTTCTCCGCGGCCCGGCCCTTCTTCGGGAAGAGTCCGCGGGGCCGTTTCTGGATGAACAGGATGATGAAGATCAGCACGATGATCTTCGCCAGCACCGCCCCGACGTGGGGCTCGATGAACTTGGTCATCACGCCGAGGCCCATCGCCCCGACGAAGGTGCCCCAGAGATTCCCGACGCCGCCGAAGACGACCACCATGAAGGAATCGATGATGTAGGCCTGACCCATGTTCGGGCCGACGTTGGTCAGCTGCGAGAGCGCGACGCCCGCGACGCCAGCGAGCCCGGCGCCGAGCCCGAAGGTCAGGGCATCCACCCAGCCGGTGCGCACGCCCAGCGCCCGCGCCATCGGCCGGTTCTGTGCGACCGCGCGGACCTTCAGCCCGAGGCTGGTCTTTTTCATCACCAGGATCAGCGCGACGAAGACCATGATCGCGAAGACGAAGATGTAGATGCGGCTCCAGGTCAACGACAGCACCGGGTTGATGTTCAGCGACCCGCTCAGCCATTCGGGAGAGGAGACCGGGCGGTTCAGCGGCGAGAACAGCGTACGCACCGCCTGCTGCAGGATCAGGCTGATGCCGAAGGTGGCCAGCAGCGTCTCCAGCGGCCGTCCGTAGAGGAACTGGATCACGCCCCGCTCCATCGCGATGCCGACGAGTCCGGCGACGACAAAGGCCGCCGGTATCGCCAGCAGGATGCTGGTGCTGAGCGCGCCGGGTATCAGGGTCTGGATGAACCAGGTGGTGTAGGCGCCGATCATGATCAGCTCGCCATGCGCCATGTTGATCACGCCCATCACGCCGAAGGTGATCGCCAGGCCAATTGCCGCGAGCAGCAGTACCGACCCGGCGCTCAGGCCGAAGAACAGGTCCTCGGTGAAGCGGAAGAAGCGGATCCGGGACTCTGCGTGTTCGACCGCCTCCATCGCGGCCTCGCGAACGCGTTCGTCCGGGTCTTCGGCGGCAGCGGCCGCCACGGCACGCCGGGCCTCGGGCAGCAGCGATTCCCGCAGCGTCGCAACGGCCTCGAGTCTTGCGTCCTCGTCACCGGTCTCGAGATAGGTGACGGCCAGCAGGGTCTTCAGGAGATCCCGGGCTTGCGGATCGTCCTCGGTCTCCAGCCGCTCTTCCAGAAACGGCACGAGGTCGTCATCGACGCCGTCCCGAATGAGCCGCGAAAGGGACCGGATACGACGTTCCGGACGCGCGTCGGCCACGCTCGCGACGGCCTCGAGGCTGCGCAGTGCGTTGCGCAGCGGGTTGTGCACGGGAACGCGCCGGGCGTCGGCGACGACTTCCGCGGCGACGGTCTCGCCGCTGATCGCGTCGGTCCCGGCCTCGCGATCGTCGGCGTCGCGGATTACGATGCGGGGCGGGTCGTCTCCGGTGGCGAGCAACCGGCCGTCGGCGAGCGCGGCCAGGATTTCCGGAACCCGGGGATCCCCGGCCTCGGCCAGTGCCTCGGCAACGCGGCGCCGGTCGTTGAAGTTGCCGGCGGGCAGTTCCCTGATCAGGGTATCCACCGAGGGCTGGTCGGCGGCCTCGGCCTGCGGTTCGGCAGGTCCGTGGCCCGGTGATTGTTCCGGTGCATCGGCGGCCGCTGCGGTCAGGGCGAGCAGAAGCAGGAAACCAGTCAGCAGGCTCGGGGTTCGCCGGAAACGCTGGCGCAAAGGTGACGTATCGCTGCGGATCACCGCGATCTCCGGGGCTGGTGAAGGATGCGGTTGTCGGAAAGAGGGGGGCGGCGGGTCCGCCGCCCCCGACGGCGGGTCAGTAGTTCTGGCCCGCGCACTCTTCGGTCACGGTGTTGAAGTTGCCGCACGAGATCGGGGGGGTCCAGTCGGCGATGATGTCGCGGCTGCCCTCGAGGTGCGACGACCAGGCTTCACCGGGAACCAGATCGTCCGTCTGCGAGACCACGAGGAACTGGCCGTCCTCCTGGATCTCGCCGATCAGCACCGGCTTGGTGATGTGGTGATTCACCAGCATCTCGGCGGTACCGCCGGTGAGGTTCGGGACCTGCACGCCCTTCAGGGCATCGATCACCGTGTCCACGTCCGTGGTGCCGGCGTCCTCGACCGCCTGCGTCCACATGTTGAAGCCGATGTAGTGGGCTTCCATCGGATCGTTGGTGACCCGGCTGTCATCGCCGATGAATTCGTGCCAGTTGGCGATGAAGGCCTCGTTCTCCGGCGTTTCCACGCTCATGAAGTAGTTCCAGGCCGCGAGGTGGCCCACCAGCGGCCGGGTGTCCATGCCCGAGAGTTCCTCCTCGCCCACCGAGAAGGCGATGACCGGGATGTCAATGGCCGAGACGCCCTGGTTGGCGAGCTCCCGGTAGAACGGGACGTTGGCGTCGCCATTGATGGTCGAGACCACGGCCGTCGGCTTGCCCTGCTCTCCGAAGCGCTTGATCTCGGCAACGATGCTCTGCCAGTCGGAGTGACCGAACGGCGTGTAGTTGATCATGATGTCCTCGTCGGCCACGCCGTGCGACTTCAGGAAGGCCTCGAGGATGCGGTTGGTCGTGCGCGGGTACACATAGTCGGTGCCGGCCAGCACCCAGCGCTCGATGCCGTAGTCGTTCATCAGGTATTCCACTGCGGGGATGGCCTGCTGGTTCGGCGCCGCGCCGGTGTAGAAGATGTTGCGCGAGGATTCCTCGCCCTCGTACTGCACCGGATAGAACAGGATGCCGTTCAGTTCCTCGACCACGGGCAGTACCGACTTCCGCGCGACCGAGGTCCAGACGCCGAAGATCACGTCCACCTCGTCCTGCT
>PWRV01000179.1 GCA_003563455.1 Thioalkalivibrio sp. | reverse complement strand
GTTGTGGTTCCAGATGTCCACCAGCGCCATGCGCAGTGCCGGGTTGGCCGCCGGTGCGACGGTCTCCAGCACGTGCCGGTCCATCGCGTGGGCGCCGGCGAGAAGGCTGCGGAAGCCGTCCATGCCGAGGTAGAGCGCGACCGGCAGGCCGATGGCCGACCAGACGGAGTACCGTCCGCCGACCCAGTCCCAGAAACCGAACATGTTGCCGAGATCGATACCGAACTCCGCGACGCGGTCCGCGTGCGTGGAAACGGCGACGAAATGGCGCGCGACCGCCTCGGGATGATCGGTGTGCCGGAGCAGCCACGCACGCGCCGACCGGGCGTTGGTCAGCGTCTCCTGGGTTCCGAAGGTCTTGGACGCGACGACGAACAGCGTTGTCCGTGGGTCACACTCGCGCAGCACCGCGTCCAGGGCGGCGCCGTCCACGTTGGAGACGAAGTGCATGCGCAGGGGGCGTCCCTCGGCGGTCGTTACCGCGAGCGGTGCCAGCGCGGCGCACACCATGCGCGGGCCGAGATCCGACCCGCCGATGCCGATATTGACCACGCTGCGAATCGGACGGCCCGAATAGCCGACATGGCGGCCATCGTGCACCCGCTGCACCAGGGACTCCATTGCATCGAGCACCCGGTGCACCTCGGGGACCACGTCCTGGCCGTCGATCCGGCAGCTGGCGTCGCGCGGCAGACGCAGGGCCATGTGGTGGGCGGCCCGGTCCTCGGTGGTGTTCACGTGTTCGCCGTCCCACTGGCGCCGCAGCGCATCGGCCCACCCGGCCTCACCGGCCAGCGCGTAGAGCGCCTCCCAGGCCCCGGCATCGAGCCGCTGACGGGTCCAGTCGAGGCGCAGCCCCGCGGCATTCAGCACATCGCGCTGGACGCGATCCGGATCGTCCGACAACAGATCCCGCAGGGACACCGGCCCGAGCCGGTCGCGGACGTCCGCCAGCTGTGCCCAGCGGGAAGAGACGTGTCGGGGCTGCGGCATGAAAGGCTCCTCTTTTCGTTCGCGGCGGGCAGGAAACGGGGTGCATCGCTACACTACAATGGCCGGCCAGGCCACACAACGCGACTCGAGAGTCTACATGCGCATCCTGTTTGCGAGCAGCGAAGCCTACCCACTGGTCAAGACCGGTGGACTGGGCGACGTCAGCTCCAGCCTTCCCGCCGCACTGAAACGCCGACGCCAGGACGTGCGCCTGGTGCTGCCCGCCTACCCCCGCGCGGCCAGCCGCCTCGCCGACCCGACCCGCCTGCCGGGCCCGGCAGATGCGCCGTGGAGCCTGATTCAGGGCTATCTCCCCGGCACCTCGGTGATGGTCTACCTGGTCGACTGGCCGATGTATTTCGAACGCGACGGCGACCCCTACCGAGCCACGGACGGCAGCGACTGGCCCGACAACCCGCAGCGCTTCGCCGCCTTCGGCCGGGCGGTGGCCTCACTGGCCCTGAACGAGGCCGGGCTGGACTGGGCACCGCAGCTTCTGCACCTGAACGACTGGCAGACCGGCCTGGTGCCGGTCTTTCTCCGCGGCCACCCGCGGCGGCCGCCGACGGTCTTCACCATCCACAACCTGGCCTACCAGGGCCTCTTCCCGGGGCCCGTCCGCCACACGCTGGGCCTGCCGGAGGATCTCTGGCACATGGAGGCCCTCGAGTTCCATGGGCAGCTGTCGTTCATGAAGGGCGGGCTGGTCTTCTCCGACCGGATCACCACGGTCTCACCCACCTACGCACGCGAGATCCAGGCCCCCGGGGCCGGGATGGGCCTTGACGGCGTGCTGCGCGCACGCGCGGCGGACCTGCACGGCATCCTGAACGGCGTCGATTACCGGGAGTGGAATCCCGAGCGCGACGGTTACCTCGAGGCCCACTACAGTGCCGAAGAGCTTTCCGGCAAGACATTGAACCGCGTCGCCCTGCAGCGGGATCTGCAACTGTCCCCCCGGGACGACATCCCGCTGCTGGGGCACGTCGGCCGGATGGTGGAGCAGAAGGGAATCGACCTGCTGCTCGAAGCGTGCGCATCCCTTCTCGCGGAGGGTCGCATGCAGCTGGCGCTGGTCGGCAGCGGGGAGCGACGCTTCGAGGACGCGGCGCGCGGGCTCGCGGCCACGTATCCGGGGAAGTGCAGCGCGGTCATCGCCTACAACGAGACGCTCGCGCACCGCATCGAGGCGGGCTCCGACGCCTTCCTGATGCCGTCGCGCTTCGAGCCCTGCGGCATGAACCAGATGTACAGCCTCCGTTACGGGACGCCGCCGATCGTGCACGCGACCGGCGGCCTCGTCGACACGGTGATCGACGCGAATCCCGCAACCCTGGCCGACGGTACCGCGACCGGCTTCTCCTTCGTTCCGGCGAGCGTCAGCGCGCTGACCGACGCAATCGAGCGGGTGCTGGCGCTGTTCGGTGAGGCCGGGCAGGAGCGCTGGCGACAGGTGATGCGCAACGGCATGGTGCGCGACTTCGGCTGGAACCAGAGCTCCGCCGCCTACCTGGATCTCTATCGCGGGCTGGCGGGCAGGGCCTGAACCGCGCCCCGGCGGGACGCCCGCCAAGCCTGCGTTATACTGCGCTCAACCGATTTCCACAGATCCGGGGCCGGCCGTCGCGCCGGCCCCGTTCATTCAGGCGGCGGATCCAGGGACTTCATGACTCAGCACCGAAACGACGAGCGGTTTCTGCCCCGGGACCGGGAGCTTCGCGCCCGCGTCCGTCTGTTCGGCGACCTGCTGGGAAGGGTCATCCGCCGGCTTGAGGGCGAGCGGGGCTTCAATGCTGTCGAGACCCTCCGCAAGGGTTTCGTCAGCCTCCGCAAGCGCGAGGACCCGCAGCTGCGCCAGCGCCTGATGCGCTTCATCGTGCAGCAGAATCCCGAGGTGACCGAGCGCGTGATCCGCGCATTCAGCATCTACTTCAGTCTGGTCAACATCGCCGAGGAAGACCTGTACTACCGCTGGCGCCGGGCGCAGGTCAGCAGCGGCGAGCCGTTGTGGGTGGGCTCCTTCGACCGGACGCTGCGCGACCTGAGCGCAGAGGGCGTCACAGCGACCGAACTGGAGGGATTGCTCGCGCAGATCAGTTACAAGCCGGTATTCACCGCCCATCCGACCGAGGCCCGCCGGCGCACCACGATGGAGAACCAGCGGCGCGTGTTCCGGACCGCAGATCAGCTCAACAATCCCCGCATCGGCACGGCCGAGCGCCAGCTGCTGATCGAGGAACTCGAGGGCCATATCCAGATTCTCTGGCGCACCAACGAGGTGCGCGTGAAAAAGCCGCAGGTACGCGACGAGATCAAATACGGACTGTTCTATTTCGAGGAGAGTCTCTTCGAGGCGATCCCGCTGACCTACCGTTTCCTCGAGAAGGCCGTGCGGCGCAGTTACGGGACCCGGCCCGACGGCAGCCTGCCGATCCGCATCCCGGCTTTCCTGCGCTTCGGCTCCTGGATCGGAGGCGATCGTGACGGCAATCCCAACGTGACCCCCGCGGTCACCGCGATGGCCTGCCGACTGGCGATGCAGCAAGTGCTGCGCGAGTACCTCAGGCGCGTCGTCCGGCTGCGCAATGTACTGACGCACTCCTCGTTGATGTGCGAGCCTTCCGCGGCCTTTCAGGCCAGCCTGGAGGCGGACAACACCATCGCGCCTGCGGTCTTCCAGAGCTCGATGGACCGCTACGAGACGGAACCCTACCGTCGCAAGCTTCAGATCATGATCTTCCGCCTGAAGGAGACGCTGGTGACGGTCGATCGGCGCCTGGCAGGGGAGGCGGCGATCCTGCCGGTCAGTTCCGCTTACGCCAGCGCTGCCGGGTTCCTGAAGGATCTCCGGGTCATTCACGACTCGCTGGTCAGCCATGGCGAGCGCAACATTGCCGGCGGGGAGCTCACCGATCTGATCCGTCTCGTGGAGACCTGCGGCTTTCACCTCCATCACCTCGACGTCCGACAGGAATCCGGCGTACACACCCGCACCATCGCGGCGCTCCTCCTGCAGGCCGGAATACAACCCGACTACGCATCCCTCGACGAGGCCTCCCGGCTGGAACTGCTGAGCGGTCTGATCGATCGCCCCGAGTTTCCCGCAATCGATTACGACGCGCTGGACGAGGAATCGCGCGAGACCCTGCGCACCTTCGACGTGATGCGCGAGATGCGCCGCGAAGTCGGCACGGAAGGAATCGGCACCTACGTGATCTCGATGGCGCATGCGGCGTCGCACGTCCTCGAGGTCCTGCTGCTCGGACGGCTGACCGCCCTCGCCGGCCGCAGCGGCGACGACGTTTTCTGCCATCTGCGGATCGCTCCCCTGTTCGAGACCATCGAGGACCTGCTGCACGTCGACACGGTGCTGAACAACCTGCTTGGCAACGCCTGCTACAGGCGCATGCTCGCCGCGAACGGCGACCTCCAGGAGGTGATGCTCGGCTACTCCGATTCGTGCAAGGACGGTGGCATCCTGGCGTCCAGCTGGAACCTCTACGAGGCGCAGCAGAAGATCGTCGCGATCAGCGAAGGCTTCGGCGTCCGCTGCCAGCTGTTCCACGGGCGCGGCGGCACCGTTGGCCGGGGCGGCGGCCCGACTCACGAATCCATCCTCGCCCAGCCGCCCGCGACGGTGCAGGGGCGAATCAAGTTCACCGAACAGGGCGAGGTGCTGTCGTACAAGTACAGCAACGTGGAAACCGCGGTCTACGAGATCGGCATGGGTGCGACCGGCGTGATCCTCGCCAGCCGCAGCCTGATCCGCGAACCGACCTGCGATCGCGACGAGTACCGTGCGACGATGGGCGAACTCGCGGCACTGGGCGAGGACGCCTATCGGGATCTGGTGGACCGCACACCCGGACTGCTCGATTATTTCTACGAGAGCACGCCGGTGCAGGAGATCGGCTCCCTCAACATTGGCTCGCGACCTTCGCACCGGCGCAAGACCGACCGGTCGAAGTCTTCCATTCGGGCGATCCCGTGGGTCTTCGGCTGGGGCCAGTCGCGCCATCCCCTGCCCGCCTGGTACGGGATCGGCAGTGCGCTGGAGGGCTGGCGGGGAGCCGATCCGGATCGGCTGGAACTGTTGCGGCGCATGTACGCGGAATGGCCGTTTTTCCGCTCCCTGTTGTCGAACAGCGAGATGGCGCTGACCAAGGCGGACATGCGCACCGCCGCGGAATACGCTCGCTTGTGCGGCGACCGCGAACTCGCTGACGCGGTTTATGCGCGCGTCCGGGACGAATACGAGCGCACGGTGCGGGAGGTGCTGCGGGTGTCGCAGCTCGAGACGCTGATGGGCGGCACCCCGCTGCTCGCGCTTTCACTGCAGCGTCGCAATCCCTATCTGGATCCGCTCAACAGCATCCAGATTCACCTGCTGCGGGAATCGCGAGCCGTCGAGGAGACGCGATCGGAAGAGGATGAGGACAACCCGTGGATGGCGCCGCTGCTGCGTTCGATCAACGCGATCGCGGCCGGAATGCGGAACACGGGTTGACGGGCGGATTCGCTGGTGGGCCCGTTGCGCCGGGCCACCCTGCCGCAGGCGTTGGCGAGGCACCCCGCAGGATTCGCTGGTGGGCCCGTTGCGCCGGGCCACCCTACCGGCTGCGTTGGCGGAGGTACCGCGTGGGGTGGGTGAAGCGAAGCGCGCCCACCAAACGGCGTCGGGCCGGATCAGGCAGCCTGGACGGGAATCTGATGCCCGGTGTGCGTGATGCGGTTGCCCTGACCCATGTAGACCAGATTCGGGGTGAACGAGCGGGCCTCCTCCGCGTCCAGCTGGCCATAGGCGCAGATGATCCCCCGATGCCCGACCGCAGCCTTGTGTGCGGCGGCACCGTTCACCGAAATCACGCCGGAGCCCGCCTCGGCCTCGATTGCATAGGTCGTGAAGCGTTCACCGTTGTCGATGTTATAGATCTGGATCTGCTCGAACGGCAGGATGCCGGCCGCCTCCAGAAGCTGCGTATCGATCGCGCAGGAACCCTCGTACTCGAGTTCGCAGTGCGTGACGCGGGCCTTGTGCAGCTTGCCCTTCAGTAGAGTAATCATCATCGGCGGAAACTCCGGTGACGCGTGCGTCATAAACTATTGTGCAGCGCATTATGGGGGAATCATGCCGGGCCGGCAAACTTCCCATGAAGAAGGCGCAGATTATCAATCAACCGGACGCCGTCAAGCCAGGCGGCGCCCAGCACGATGAGGTCCCGGTCTGCGGGGCCGGGCTCGCCGAGGTCGTCCGCGCGCCGGATGCTGAGATAATCCGGACGGAAACCGGCGTCGCGCAAGCGCGCGTCGGCGGTGGCGAGAAGCTCGGGGAAGATGTCGGGCCACTGGTCAGGCTCGAGCACGCAGGCGTCCACCGTGTCCCGCAGGCAACGGTACAGCTCCGGGGCACGGGCCCGGGCTTCGGGCGACAACCGGGCATTGCGGGAGCTGAGCGCCAGACCGTCATCCTCGCGCACCGTGGGCACGGCATCGATCAGCACCGGAAAGTTCAGCGACGCAACCATGCCCCGGATCAGCAGCAGCTGCTGGTAATCCTTCTCTCCGAACACCGCGAGGTCGGGCTGCACCAGGTTGAACAGCTTTGCGACCACGGTCGCGACGCCATCGAAGTGGCCCGGCCTCGATTCGCCCTCGAGGATGCGGGACAGCCCGGACACCACCACCCGCGCCGTCACCGGCTCGTGCTCCGGGTACATCTCCGTGGCCTCGGGACAGAACAGCGCGTCGGCGCCGGCCTCGGCCAGCAGCCTGGCGTCTGCCTCCAGCGTCCGCGGGTAGCGGGAAAGGTCGTCGGGACGATCGAACTGCAGGGGATTCACGAACACGCTCACCACCACCCGATCGCCGCGTTCCCGGGCATGGCGCACCAGCGCGAGGTGGCCCGCGTGCAGGTTCCCCATCGTCGGCACGAAAGCAAGCCTGCGCCCGTATCGGCTCCGCCATTCCCGGCACAGCGCGGTGACCTGGCCCTGATCGCGGAGGACGCGCATCGGTTTCAGGTAAAGGTGTGTTCGCCGGAGACAGGGAAACGACGCTCCCGCACCGCCGTGGCGTAGGCCGCGATGGCCTCGGCGAGCCCGCCGGCCCCGGCCATGAAGTTGTGGGAGAAACGCGGCGGGGCGGGGGTCAGGCCAATCACGTCCTGCAGCACCAGTACCTGCCCGTCGCAGTCGGGGCTCGCGCCGATCCCGATCACCGGCACCCGGGCACCCTGTGTGATCCGCGCCGCAAGCGTCTCCGGTACCCCCTCGAGCAGCAGGCACTGCGCGCCCGCGACCTCAAGCGCCCGGGCTTCCGCCTGCATGCGTTCGGCCGCCGTGGACTCCCGGCCCTGGATCCGGTAGCCGCCGAAGCGGTGCACCGCCTGCGGGGTCAGGCCGAGGTGCGCACACACCGGGATTCCCGAAGCGGCCATCCGCCGCACGAGATCGGTGTGGCCGCCGTTGCACTCCACCTTGACCATCTGCGCTCCGGCCCGCATCAGCGCACCGCCCTGCTCCAGCGCCGTCGACACGTCGCGGTCACCCAGAAACGGCAGGTCGGCCATCAGCATCGCGCGACTTGCGCCCCGCGCCACCGCATCGACATGGTAGACCATGTGTTCAATGGTCACCGGCAGTGTGGTGTCGTGCCCCTGCACCACCATACCCAGCGAATCGCCCACCAGAATCACGTCGATATCCGAGGCGTCCAGCAGACGGGCGAAGCTGGCATCGTAGGCGGTCAGGCAGGTGATCGGCCGTCCGTCCCGCTTGTGCCTTTCGAGGGTGCGAATGGTCGTGCGCATCGGGCCTCCTGCAGCGGTCAGAGCTGCACGGGCAGCGGGTTGAAGTAGTGCCTGCCCCCGTGAACCTGATC
>PWRV01000224.1 GCA_003563455.1 Thioalkalivibrio sp. | reverse complement strand
CTATCGGAGTTGACCCAGAAGGACTCGGATGACGTTGGTGGCAAGAACGCCAGCCTCGGCGAGATGATCGCGACGCTCGAAGCGCAGGGGATCCGCGTTCCGGGGGGCTTTGCGACCACGGCCGCGGCGTACTGGCGCTTCATCGACGAGAACGGGCTCCGTGACCCGATCGCCGAGGCGATGGGCAAGCTGAAATCCGACCAGTCCAACCTGAAGTCCGTCGGCGCGGAAGTGCGCGGCATGATCGAGGAGGGACACTGGCCGGAGGACCTCCGCCACGCGATCGTCGAGGCCTACGACGAAATGCGCCGCGAAACCGGCAAGAAGGAACTGGACGTAGCGGTGCGTTCATCGGCTACGGCGGAGGATCTGCCCAGCGCCAGCTTCGCAGGCCAGCTCGAGACCTTTCTGAACATTCGGGGGCACGAGGCACTGCTCGAAGCCTGCCGGAAATGCTACGCCTCGCTCTTCACGAATCGCGCCATCGCCTATCGGGAGCGGCAGGGTTTTGATCACCTGCAGATCGCGCTGTCGGTGGGTGTTCAGCAGATGGTGCGTTCGGACAAGGCCGGATCCGGGGTGATGTTCTCGCTGGACACGGAGACCGGGTTTCCCGGGGTGGTGCTGATCAACGCCGCCTGGGGCCTGGGCGAGACGGTGGTGCAGGGCAGCGTGGATCCCGACGAATACCACGTGTTCAAGCCCCTCCTGTCGCAGGCGAAGGAGGGAGGGGTGATCGTGCCGATCATCGAAAAGCGCCTCGGCGGCAAGGAGACCAAGATGGTCTATGCCCGCAAGAAGGGAGGCGACAGTCCTGCGCGAACCGTCGAGACCACCAGGAAGGAGCGCGCCGCCTTCGTGCTTTCGGACGAGGAAATCCTGACGCTCGGCCGGTGGGGCGCGATGATCGAGGATCACTACGGCAAGCCGATGGACATCGAGTGGGCCCGGGACGGCGAGAGCGGTGAACTGTTCATCGTGCAGGCGCGACCGGAAACCGTGCACTCCAGGAAGGCCGACGAGCCGTTCCGTTCGTGGAAGCTGTTGTCCCGGGGCAAGAAGCTGGTCGAGGGCGTGGCCATCGGCGACTCGGTGGCGACCGGTGCGGTCCGGGTGCTGAAAAGCCCGGAGGAGAGCGACAAGCTTCGCGATGGCGACGTGCTGGTCACCGGCATGACCGATCCGGACTGGGTGCCGGTGATGAAGAAGGCCGCGGCGATCGTCACCGATCAGGGCGGACGCACCAGCCACGCGGCGATTGTCTCGCGGGAACTGGGTCTGACGGCGGTCGTCGGTGCCGGCGATGCCAGCGCCAGCCTGAAGGACGGGCAGGAAGTCACGGTCTCCTGTGCCGAGGGGCAGCGGGGATTCGTCTACGAGGGCGAGTCCGAGGGGGAGGTCAGCGAAACGGATCCCGATGAGATCGAGGAAACGCGGACCGACATCATGATCAACCTCGCGAACCCCGGTGCGGCCTACCGCTGGTGGCGGCTGCCCGCGAAGGGAATCGGGCTGGCGCGGATCGAGTTCATCATCGGCAATGACATCAAGGTGCATCCTCTCGCCCTGATGCACCCGGATCAGGTGGAGGACAAGGCAGCGCGGAAGGCCATTGCCGAACTGACCCGCGGCTACGAGGATGGCTCGGCATTCTTCGTCGACCGCATGGCACGGGGTATCGCCCGGCTGGCGGCGGCCCAGTGGCCGAATCCCGCAATCGTCCGGCTTTCGGACTTCAAGACCAACGAATACGCCGGCCTGATCGGGGGTCGTGGCTTCGAGCCGGAAGAGGCCAATCCGATGCTCGGCTGGCGGGGCGCGAGCCGTTATGTCGACGGCCCCTACGCCGAGGCCTTCGCGCTCGAATGTGCCGCGGTGAAGCGCGCACGGGAGGAGATCGGACTGGAGAACATCCGCGTGATGATCCCCTTCTGCCGAACGGTCGACGAGGCGGATCGGGTACTCGCCACGATGGCGGACCACGGGCTGGTGCGCGGCAAGGCCGGGCTCGAGATCTACATGATGGTCGAAATCCCGTCGAACGTGATCCTTGCGCGCGATTTCGGGGCCCGGGTCGACGGTTTTTCCATCGGCACCAACGACCTGACCCAGCTGGTGCTGGGTGCCGACCGCGACAGCGATCTCCTCGCGTCGCTCTTCGATGCCCGCGATCCTGCGGTGAAGGCCGCGATCGCCGAGCTGCTGGAAAAAGCCCGGGATGTCGGCGTGAAGACCGGTCTCTGCGGTCAGGCCCCGAGCGACTACCCGGAGTTCGCCGCGTTTCTGGTGGAACAGGGAATCGACAGTATTTCGGTGAGCCCGGACAGCTTCATGGCGGTTAAGCGAATCGTCGCCGCGGCCGAACGCAAAGAGGAACTCTTGCCCGATGAGTGAGGTGCTACGCCATGTCCCGGATGCGTCGGTCTTTAACATCCGGGCGCACACACCGGAGGAAAACGCATGAAACCGATCATCACGCTTACGATGAATCCCGCGCTCGATGTGAGCACCTCGGTGGACAAGGTGGTCAGCACGCACAAGCTGCGCTGCTCGGGTGTGCGTTTCGATCCCGGCGGCGGCGGTGTCAACGTCGGCCGGGTGATCGAGCGGCTGGGGGGTGGCGCCGTCACCCTCTACGCGGTGGGCGGCCCGATGGGCGAGGTGTACCGCGGGCTGCTCGAGACCGAGCTGGACGGTGCGCAGCCGATTGAGATCGACGGGAACACCCGCCAGAGTTTCAACGTGAACGAGGAGTCGACCGGCAAGGAATACCGTTTCGTGCTGGAGGGTCCGAAGTGGCAGGAAAAGGAGTGGCAGGGAGCTCTGGATCGAGTCGAGGAAACACTGTCCGAGGGCAGCTACCTGGTGGTGAGCGGCAGCTTGCCGGAAGGCGTTCCCGACGACTTCACCGCCCGGGTGGCCCGACTCGCGAAGAAGAAAGGGGCGCGTTGCGTCGTCGATGCCTCCGGCGCCTCGCTGGAAGCGGCACTGGACGAAGGCGTCTTTCTGGTGAAACCCAACAAGCGCGAGCTGCGCGACCTCACTGGGGAAGACCTGGATTCTCGGGAAGAACAGGAAGAGGCGGCGAAACGGATCCTCGAGGACGCGGGCGCGCAGGTCGTCGTACTGAGCCTTGGTGGTGACGGAGCACTGTTCGCCACGACCGACGAAGTCTTTCATCTTCCGGCACCGGAGGTCGAGGCCCGCAGCGCGGTGGGTGCCGGCGACAGTTTTGTGGCCGCCCTGGTCTTGCGCCTTGCCGATGGCGGGTCACTCGCGGATGCGGGCCGCTATGCGGTGGCGGCCGGCGCCGCCGCGCTGCTCAGCGAGGGCACCGAGATGTGCCGGGCGGAAGACGTCGAGCGTCTGTACCGGGAGCTGTTGTCCTGAGATGAACCGGCATGCCTCGCCCGGCAGATATTCTGCATGTTACGCCACCTCATCTCGGCGCGGCTCGCAGTGTTTCCCGGCGCGGGATGCCTTCCCGGTCCATCAGGGTTCCCACGTGCAGCACAAAGTTGGCGGCCCGACCGGTGACTCCGGGGCGGCGGGGCACGCGCCGGGTCGGATCCTGCAGCGTTGGGTGTGCCGCGACATACGCACGGATTGCATTCAGCGAACGCCCGGTGTTCGCCACCGCCTCGTCGAACTCCCGCCGGCATCGCGCCCTGGATTCTTCCAGGGCCATCTGGACCCGCGAGTATGCGTTGGTTGCGCCATCGCCGGAGGTCTCCACGGGGAGGTAATTAAGTTCCGGATAACGGGACATCACCGCCGCCTGGGCACCGTCGGATTGGGTGGAGGGCATGCAGCCAAAGGGTTTCAGTGACAGCGTCATGTGTGCCAGGTGACGGTTGAAGTAGTAGATGTTCTTGGCAACCTCGAGATAACCCTCGCCACCACCAGCGCGAACGTTGTAGAAAGGGTGGCCCAGCCGCTGCATCTCGATCTGGTCGGCCATTGGATGCACGGTTCCGCCCAATGCCTCGCGCATCCGCCGGTAATCCCGCGCGAGCAGACGTGCAGCCGCTGTCAGTACGGCGCGGTCGCGAGCGGAATGGAGCCGGTGGCGCAAGCTCGCAAGGCGGCCTCCGCCCGTCAGGCCAGCGCGGTCATCCAGCGCGACTCGTTGGTACTGGAGCAGGTAGTCGATCCAGGTGGCGACCGGCTCTACCAGGCCCTCCGCTCCCTCTCCTTCCAGGAAATCGAACATGTGGAAGTTGCCCGCCCCTTCCGTGGTTTGCGCCCAGAATTCGCCGGTGATCTTCACCAGCGGTTTCGGGCGGGTGTAGTCCACCTCAAGGTCGGAAGCGACGATCTCCCGGCAGCGACGCAGCGCCGCGAGATGCCGGTCGCCCAGCGTGCGATCGAGAATCCGCTGGATGTCACGCCCGTGCCCGACCCGCAGCAGAACGCGCAGCGCGTGAGCGGCGAGACCCGCGTCGTTCGGCGCTGCTCCTTCCATGAGCGCGGCTTCGCAGACGGCCAGGCATTTTTCCCGGGTCCGTGCGACCGCTTCCGGATCGGTGGCATAGGGACGGATCTGAAAGAAAAGTGCGTTCAGCAGATCGCCAGTGAGAATGGCCTCGACCAGCGTGATGATAAGCTGGAGGTTGACCTCGAGCCCGTCACCGGCGGTGCCTTGGTCGCTGGCGCCGGTCTGGTCCAGGACCAGGACCCGGAAACCTTCGAAGCCGGCATTGCGAAGGGCGAGACGGTATTCAGACTCGTAGGTGCCAAAGCGACACGGGCCGCAGGTGCCCACCGTGACGAAGGCATGCTCGGACAGGATACGTTCGGTGGGGATTCCCTCTTCGTCGCGCAGGCGTGACAGCTCGTTGATCAGGTTCCCCACGGTGAAATAGGTGGGGTTGCACTGGCCATTGTTGCCGTACTCCCTGCCGGTGCGGAAAGCCGCCTTGTCCGGCACGCGCAGCGGACGGACCCGATAGCCGAGCCCTTGCAGACCAGCGGCCATGAGTCGGTCATGGGCGGTCGTCGCTCCGTTGAAGAGCAGCGTCACCCGTTCGCGCTCGCTGCGGCTGAAGGGTCTCTCGGCCGGTCGTTTGTAGTGTCCTCTGGTGCTCTTCATGTCGGGAGATTGCCGGACAAGAGGCGTATTCGTGTTCCAGGCCGCGCATGGAGACGGTCGCCCGTGCTTTCCGGTTCGCTGCGTCGTTCGTTCCCCGCAAACGGGTCAACTGTAGGCGCGTGCGCCTTCCATCAGCGGGGGGCCGGCGCGCATCGGGATTTCGGCCGGTGAAAGGGAATTGTCACGGAAAGTGACCCACACACCGTCCGGCGAGCGGTGGGTGACGGTTCCGAAGAGGTGGTGGCCGTCACCGTCGGTGTAAGGTTCGGGGAACACAATCGCAACCGCGCGGCCGTCGACGGGACCGGTGTACTCGAGGAAGACGCCATCGCGGCAGAGCTTGCGGGTCTCGACGCGCGCCAGAAGCTCGTTGTCGGTCTCCAGCAGAACATTCGTGCGTATCCAGATGCAATCGTCGGGCTCTTGGCTCATTTTCGTCTCCCACGCAGTCCTGTCAGGCCCGGAATCCGCATGCCGTAATCGGTAGCATGACGGTTTATTAGCATAGCGTGGAGGCGCTGCATGCGGTAAGGCAGACAAGCACCTAGGTAAAAATACCCATAGTCCCGATGTGCCCGATCCCGATGACCCGCCGGTTGTTGTTTCGAAACCCGGACCGGTGGAAGGCCAGCGCTCTGGGCGACCTTTCTGGCACCGGAATCGACTTCATGGAGTACTCATCCCCATTTACACGACGCAATGCCAGCGTTTCCCTATCAGGGCACCAGCCTTTCCCTTGCCCGCCCACGCTCACTGCGGCCCCTTCAGGAACATTGAGTGATGCATTTCTGGATAACACTGGTGCCCTTCGTTGCGCTGTTTGCGCTCCTCGTACCCTTGCGGCGGCCAGCTTACGAGGCGGCACCGATCGCTTATCTGAGCACGCTGGTGATCGCCGTGGCGATATGGCAGGTGTCGGGCACAGTCGTCGCCGCGAGTCTTCTGGACGCCCTCGTGGTGTTTGTCGAAGTGCTGCTGATCGTCGCGCTGGCGCTACTGGTTCTGAACGTGACCATAGAAACGGGGCAGATGGATGCGATCAGGTCCCTGATCGGGACGGTCTCGAGGGACCAGCGCGTGCTGGCCATGCTTCTGGGGTGGGGGCTGGTCGGCTTCATCGAGGGTATCGCGGGTTTCGGGACGCCGGCGGTGCTGGCGGCTCCGCTACTCGTGTATTTCGGAATGCGGCCTCTCAAGGCCGTCGCGGTTGCGTTGATCGGCAACAGTACCGCGGTGCCTTTCGGCGCGGCGGGTACGCCGGTGATCATCGGGCTCGCGGGTCTCGGCCTCGATGAGGAGACGGTTTCCGAGGCGGTATTTCTCGCTGCGGCTCTTCACGGCGTATTTGCGCTGTTCATCACCACCTTCATGGTGTACGTCGTCACGCTGGACCAGGAGAAGGGCCGTTTCCGGACATTCCTGCCGTTCGCGCTGTTCTCGGCACTGGCGTTCAGCATCCCGTACCTGCTCGTGGCCGGGTGGGTGGGGCCCGAGCTGCCGTCGATCGTGGGTGGGGCGTCTGCGATGGTGATCATTGCCTATGCAGCGCACCGCGGATTTCTGCTGCCGGCCCACGAGAGTGCGGACGCGGCAGAACGCGGTTCCCTGGGCCGGGTCGCGTATGCGTTCGTGCCGTTTGCAGTCATGGTCATCGCGCTGATTTTGTCGCGGACCGTGATGCCGCTGCGGGAAATGCTGGAGTCGGTGAGCCTGTCGCTGGGGACTTTCCGCGGGGTGGAACTGAGCCAGGCGCTCACGCCGCTGTACACGCCGTATTTCTATTTCGGACTGGCGCTGATCACCGCACTGCTGCTGTTCAATGTCAAGCGTCAGACCCTGGGAAAGGCCGCGGCCTCGACCTGGCGAAAGCTCCGCGTTGCGGCGGTGGTGCTGCTGTTCATTATCGCGATGACGCAGCTCCTGCTGCTGTCGGGAAACAACGCGGCCGGCCTGCCGTCGATGCCGGAGGTGCTGGGACAGGGGCTGGCCGCAACATTCGATGATACATTCGTTCTCGTCAGTGCTTTCGTCGGGGCTCTGGGTTCGTTCATGACCGGGAGCGCGACCGTGTCCAACCTGCTCTTCGGAGGCTTGCAGCTGGATACGGCAAAGGCGCTGACGATGGCCATACCGTCGATGCTGGCCCTGCAACTCGTGGGCGCGGGAATGGGCAACATGATCTCGCTGCAGAATATCGCGATGGCTGCGGGAGCAGCGGGGCTCGAGGCGCGCGAGGGTCAGGTAATCCGTGAGACGATCATCCCGATGATCGTCGTTTGTCTCGCTGCGGGCCTGTTACTGCTGTTCTGGTAGGTGAGGGCGACAGGCATTCATTTGCGAACGCTTTGCCTGCAACACCCCCGTGCGACGATCCGGCGCCCGAGAGTGGCGCCCAGCGAAACGCTGATTTGTCGGCGTTTCTCTGCGGCACGCGGAAGTGTCGCCAGAATCGTCCACCGTGGGTGGTTGATTCTGAAGCAGGCCGCAAATCATCTGTGCCGCACAGCGTCCGCGGCAAAAGCCGGGATGGCTTTATTCAGCGTTTCGCTGCAGGGCTCGCACCCTGCGGCGATCAATCTGGCTTCGGCGGCCGGACCCCCTTCCGCACAGGCGTTACTGGGCGGGGGGATCCGGCGACGCCGGGGTCGCGTTTACTGCGGAATGACGTGCGCCGCAGCCGGACCCTTTGGACTCTGCTGGATCTCGAATGCCACCCTCTGCCCCTCGGTCAACGACTTGAAGCCCGTGGCCTGGATCGCGCTGTAATGGACGAATACGTCCTTGGAGTCGCCTTCGGGAGTGATGAATCCGAAGCCCTTTTGGTCGTTGAACCACTTAACCGTTCCAGTTGTCATCTAAACATCTCCT
>PWRV01000226.1 GCA_003563455.1 Thioalkalivibrio sp. | reverse complement strand
TGACCAGATCGCCAATGAAGCGCTCGATGTATCCGATCAACCGCTCCTTGTACGCGATCAGCGCTTCCTGGTCGTCGCCGCGCAGTTCC
The DNA here is from genome assembly GCA_003563455.1 of Thioalkalivibrio sp. Lineage (GTDB taxonomy): Bacteria > Pseudomonadota > Gammaproteobacteria > Ectothiorhodospirales > Ectothiorhodospiraceae > Thioalkalivibrio. The sequence continues at coordinate 7,892 of PWRV01000226.1, read as the reverse complement.
AGGGTGCGCGAAAGGCCGCTCATGAACGCCCGGGCATTCTCGGCGAGATCGGAAAACACGTGCGTGAGGTCGCGCAGCAGCAGCTGCGTCTGCGTGGCGTCGGGGCGCTCCTGTCGGGACAGTTCCAGCAGGGAGCGCAGGCGCATGCGGATGTCGTCGAGCGCAACCGCCTGCAGTGCGCCGCGGCGCCCGAGTTCGCGGTCGAATACCTGCAGCGCCTGCTCGGCCGCCTCGCCGGCGCGCGTCAGCTGGTAGAGGAAGCGCGCGCGGTAGAACTCCTCGACGCTGGTGACGCGGGAGGTGTCGGGGTCCGCTTCGAGGTTGCCCCAGTGCACCAGTTGCGCCAGCGCCGCCTGCACCTCCTCGAGCGACTGGATACCCGAGCGCTCGCAGACGTCTTCCGGGCGCAGGTGCACGGTGAAATGCGCCTTGGCTTCGACAAAGGCGGCCATGATGCGCCGATACAGCGCCGCCTTGTCGGCGACGAGGTGGCTGAAGGTGCTGTAGGACATGCTGTCTCTGGGCCCGGAACAAGGCTGCCATCATAACGGGCCCTCAAGCCGGTTGGGAAACGGCAGCGGCTTCCCGGGGCGGTCGGTGACGGTGTTTCCCTCGAGGGCCATTTTTACCGACCAAAATGGCCGTTTAAGGGGCGAATCCGGGTCGAAGTGGCACTCTTTTTATAGCGAAAACAGGGGTTTGTGCTGGTCCGACCCCGGTGTGCCCCGGGTTTTCAGTATTGCACCACCGCGGGGTCGAGGCTGCGCCACAGGTACCAGGTCGCCACCGTGCGCCAGGGCGCATGGCGCTCTCCATGCCGGCGGAGCAGCGGGGGCGTCGGCCGTTCACTGCCTAGATAATGCAGCGCCACTGCCTTCTGCAGGCCGATGTCGTCGACCGGCCAGACATCGGGTCGCAGGAGGTTGAAGATCAGGAACATCTCGGCGGTCCAGCGGCCAACGCCGCGCACATCGACGAGCTCGGCGATCACCGCCTCGTCGGTCATCCGCTTCCAGCGCGATGGCTCGATGCGGCCATCGACGAAATGGCCCGCGAGATCCCGCAGGTACTCCGCCTTGCGCCGCGAAAGCCCGCAGGCGGCGAGTTCGTCGATTCCGAGCCCCGCGACGCGTTCCGGGTGAACGGTTTGCACCAAGCCCGCGAAGCGGGCCCAGACACTGTCGGCGGCCTTCACCGAGATCTGCTGCCCGACGATCGCCCGCGCCAGCGTCTGGAACGGGTCGCCTCGCGTGGTCAGTGCCACGCCCGGGTAGCGCTCAATCAGCGCCGCCATCACCGGATCGTCCGTGGCCAGTTCGGCGCAGGCGTGCTCCCAGTATTCAGGTGTTGCCATCTCGTATCAGCCGGACCATGGCCTGCGCCACACTGCGGCTGGATTGCGGGTTCTGGCCAGTCACCAGCTTGCCGTCGATAATCACGTGGTCGCTCCAGTCGTCCGCGGTATCGACGTCGCCTCCGAGCTCGCGCAGGCGATCCTCGAGCAGGAATGGCATGGCGTCCGCCAGTTCCACCGCGCGTTCCTCGGCATTGCTGAAGGCGGCTATCCTGCGCCCACTGGCCACGGGTGTGCCGTCCTGCAGCATCGCGCCGACCAGACACGCCGGTCCATGGCAGACCGCACCGACGACCTTGTCGTTCTCCATGAACTCGGTCACCAGCCGCTGCACATGCGGGTTCTCGGGCAGGTCGAACATGGTTCCATGCCCGCCGGGAAAGAAGATTGCGGAATACGGAGCGTGGTGGACGTTCTCGTTCAGGGGGATCGTGTCACTCAGGGCCTGTTGCGCAGCAACGGTAGGGAAAGACGGATCAATGTCCAGGCTCTTCGGATCGAGGGGCGTCGGCCCGCCTTTCGGGCTCGCCACCTTGATCTCGAACCCGGCTTCACGAAAGCGCGCGTAGGGGATCGCGAATTCCTCAAACCAGAGGCCGGTCGCTTGCCCCGGGGCGATTTCGTCATGACTGGTGACGACCAACAGTATCGTCTGGCTCATGCGGATTCCTCCTTCCTTGCTTCCCTCGGTGGGCGTTTCCCTGGTGGACCGGGGCGCCGCGAGCGGGTTCCGGTAACACCGGCGCTGCGGGCCCCGGGATCAGGCAGACTTCGGGTCCGGTTCTTGTGGCGGCCACAGGGCATCGGTCGGCGCATTGTGCACGGCGATCCCGGGGCTGACCTGGAGGGGTGGCGCGGTGCCATCCTTGTCCTGACCGAAGTACACGGTCCGATGCGGGAACGGGATTTCGATGCCCAGTTCATCGAAGCGCTTCTTGATGCGGCGATTGAAGGCGCGACCCACCATCCACTGCTTGATCGGCTGGGTCTTGATGCGGCCCTTGATGACCACAGCGCTGTCGCCGAAGGCATCGACGCCGAAGATCTCGAGGGGCTCGAGCACCACCGGACCGATCTCCGGGTCGTCCTGAAGTTCTGCACCGACCTGGCGGATCACCTCCATTACCTCGTCGACATCCTCGCGGTAGGCCACGCCGAGGTCAAACACGTAGAACGAGAAGTCGCGGGTGAGGTTGCTGACGGTGTCGATGGCGCTGAAGGGGATGGTGTGAACGGTGCCGCTCAGATCGCGAAGTCGTACGGTGCGGATCGAGATCGCCTCGACCAGGCCCGCCCGGTCGCCGAGCTTGACGACGTCGCCCACGGCCATCAGGTCCTGCATCAGGATGAACACGCCGGTGATGACGTCCTGCACCAGGCGCTGGGCGCCGAAGCCGATGGCCAGCCCGAGCACGCCGGCGCCCGCCAGAAGCGGTGCGATGTTGATACCGAGCTCGGAGAGAATGACCAGCGTGGACATCACGATCAGCACTACAAGCAGCGCGTTGCGGGCGACGTTGAGCAGCGTCTTGGTACGGGCGGTTCGGGCCGTCGCGCCCCCACGGAGGTCGGCCTCCGAGAGGTAGCGTTCGATGAAGGAGGCGGTGACCTCCCAGACGATCACCGCAACGATCAGCACACCGATGATGCGCGCCGCCGCACCCCCCAGTACCTGCCCCGGTTCGCTGAGAAGCCAGCCGAGGACCGCGATTCCCCAGGCGTGCAGGATCGCGAGCCCGGCGAGAATGTAGATCAGCCAGTGTGCGGCGCCCTGCAGCAGGGGAAAGTACCGGTTTACCCGTGCCTCCAGTTGCGGGTGAGCTTCTCGCAATTCGGTGTTGATGGCGAGCCAGCGTGAAAACAGGCGATCGACCAGATGCAGTGCAACCCGTGCAACCATTACGGCCGCGATGGTCAGCAGGGTGGCCCGCAGCACGAAGAGGAAGCCGATTTGCCAGTCCAGCGACCAGACGGCGAACAGCAGGATCAGGTAGGCGCTGGCCAGCAGGTGCCAGGACTGCGCGAGCCGTCGCCGGAACAGCGAAAACGTGGCGCGTCCATGCGGTTCGTCCTCCGTTTCGTGACCGCGAAGACGTGCGGCGACCGGGTGACGATTCTGCATGATCAGGATCACCGCCATCAGGGTAATGGCGAGACCGAGCAGGTACATCAGAGTGGTATAGGTCTCCACGCCAAGCCCGAGCAGCAGGGCGGCCTGGAGGCCGAAAAAGCCGTAGATGGCCGTTGACGCCAGCCTGCGTATCCAGATCATGAGGTAGTGCGCCGTTTCGTCGCTGGACGGAATCAGGCGCAACGCCGGTTCGCGTTCGGCAAGCAGACGGCCACTCAGCGTCATCACCAGGCGCACGATGATGGAGGCATTGAGCCAGGCGAGAGCGACCAGGCGGGTCTCTTCCGGAGGGGCCGCCACCGCCAGTACGGCGTAACCGGCGGCGGCGAAGGCGATGATCGGCAGGAGGTCGAGAAGGAACAGGGAGAACGCGCCAAGCAGCCGTTGCGGCCACCCATCGCGCGCGGCGTTGGCGAATCGGGTGCGGGGAGCTGTCAGGAGTCTGGTCACCACCCGCGCGACCACGTAGGCCGCGATCAGTACCGCCGCGAGCCACAAAAGGATGTTCAGCCAGTGCGCACGTTCTTCGGGATCCGTCGCCACGTGGCTCAGCCACTGGTAGGCCTCCGGCAGCTGTTCGAGGGAACGCGCGATCTGGTTGAGACCCGTGCCGAATACGGCGAGCCCCTCCGATATCGACTGCATCAGCTGACCGGTGGCGGTCCGGATGTCCGGAACCGGCGCCGGTTCGTGGACCTCCATGAGCATGCGCAGCTTGCTGATGAGTTCGCCACGGGCCTGCTCGTCCTCAAGCGACTCGATCAGCGCCTCGAGTTCGGCCGTCGAGAGTGTTTCCTGAGCCCCTGCATCCAGGGTCCATGCGGCGCCCAGCAGCAGCAGAACCAGCGTGAGTACCGGCAGGTGCAGTCGCTTCATCGCGTTCTTCAAGATTGCAGCCTCCTCCGCATCCGTGGTTGTTCTGCCGCATTCGCACGAGGATCTTTCACCAACAATGCCGTGGTCGCAAAACGCGCGCAAGCGCCGCCCCCGTCAGCGCACCTCGAGGCCGTCCTCTTCGGCGAGCGGGGATGGGGTCAGGTCTCACATTCCAGCATTTTGCCAAGTTGCTGGGGTCACAGGGGTGTTGGAATGTGACCCCTGACCCCTTTTTCTTCGCGCGCCGGACCCATTCGCAGGTGATCGGATTACCGACCCACGGGTCCGGCAACCGTGGATCAGAACAGCAGGTGGATCACCAGCAGAGCGACCACGGCATAGAGCAGGGTGAGCGGGCCTCCCGCGCGCAGAAAGTCGAGTACGCGGTAGCCACCGGGGTCCATGATCAGTGCGTTGACCTGGTGTGTCGGCAGCAGAAAGGCGTTCGACGCGGCGATGGCGACGATCAGGGCAAAAACTCGGGGGTCTGCATCGATTCCGTTGGCCTGGGCGGCCATCGCGAAGCTCACGGACAGGGGAACCAGCAGCACCGTCGCTCCCACGTTCGACATGATGAGGGTGAAAAAGGTGACCAGCAGAAACAGCGCGGCGTGCATCACCCAAAGCGGGAGGTCGCCGAGTTGTTCCAGACCGTTGGCCGCAAGCCACTCGGCTGCCCCGGATTGCTGCGCGGCCAGACCGAGAGGGATCAGGCCGGCAAGGAGAAAGACCGTCTTCCAGCTCACGGCGCGATAGGCGTCGTCCATGGTGAGAACGCCGGAAATCACCATTCCGAGCGCGCCCCCGAGCAAGGCCAGAGCGAGCGGAAGATCGGTAAAGAGCACCAGCCCCAGCGCACCCCCGAGCGACACCAGCGCCGGTGTAACCTTGCACGGCGCCTGCGGCTTTTCCGGTTTCGGGTAGCGGCTGGTCATCACGATGAAATCACGATCCTGCTCGAGTTCCATCAGCCGTTCCCACCGGGTATGCACGACGAGCGTGTCTCCCGCCTGAAGTTCGACACTGCTGAGCTCCTTCTTCAGGACGCTTTCGCCTCGCTGGATGCGCAGCACGGTGAAGCCGTATCGCTGGCGCATGTGCAGTTGCCCGATGCTTTCTCCGGTGAGCGAGGACCTCGGCGGGATGATCAGCTCGGCGACGCCGGAATGGCGCGGTGACATGCTGCGGGCGAACACGTCCAGCCGATCCCGCAGTTCGATTTGATCGCGATCGCCAGCCTGCTCGATCTGTTCGATGGGCCCGAGGAGGGCAAGTTGGCTGCCGGAGGGGATTTCGATAGCCCGGGGTGGTTCGATCCGCATTTCGTCACCGTCATCGAACCCGACGACGAACACTCCGTACTGGCTTTCGAACTCGCCAATGGAGGTGCCCGCCAGTCGGCTCTCCGGGCCGATGCGGATCTCGCGAACCTCGAACGCGATGCCATAAAGCTCCCGAAAATACTCGGACGTGCTGCGTGCGCGGGATTCGTCCTCGGCAGGCTCACGCACCGCGGGCAGCACCCAGTGGCCCAGAAGCCAGAAATAGACCACGATCAGTGCGAGCAAAGCCAGTCCGATCGGGGTCACGTCGAAGAGCGCGAAATCCTCCAGTTCGGCGGGCATCAGGTCGTTGAGAAGAATCAGCGGACTCGACGCAACGAGGGTTAGCGTGCCGCCGGCGATGGCGGCAAAACCCATGGGGATCAGTAGCCGCGAACGGGGGATACCCGCATCCCCGGCAACGCGGTTGAGCACCGGCATGAACAGGGCAGCGGCACCAATGTTCTGCATGAAGCTGGTCACGAGGCCGACCGCCCCGGAGACCACGGCCATCACCCGTCGCTCGGTGCGGCCGGCAAGACGCAGGATCAGCCTTGCCACCGCCGTCATTGCACCCGACCGGTCCAGCCCCGCGCCGATGATCATCACCGCGATGATGGCGACGACGGCATTCGACGAAAGCCCGGAAAAGAGCTCCTGGGCCGTGAGGATCGGTTCGATGCCGGGGATCAGCGCGACGGCACCGATCAGGAAAAGGATCAGCAGTGCCGCGATATCGATGCGGACCAGCTCGGTGACGAACAGGCCGATCGCCAATCCCATCAAGCCGAAGACGATCAGGATTTCGGGTGTCAGCGCAACGCCGTCCATAGCCGGGGCCCGTTCGGTAAGGAGGGGATGAGTAAAGTTTCGGGGGGCGCCCCGGCAACTTCAAGGGTCATCTTGCCCGAAGCGCGAAGCGGCAGGACCCCGGGGTTGCCTCGGTCATCAGCGGTCCGGAGGGACGTTTGTCCCGTCGTCACTGGCGCCGCGCCAGCAACCGTCTTCCCGCCCAGACCAATCCGATCAGCCCCAGAATGCCGACCAGCAGCAGGGACGCCGCCCGCAGGTAGGCGTGGCCAATCAGCGCCATCAATCCTCCGGCGAAGATGGCAAGCGCGATGATGCCCGGGAGCATGCCGATCACGGTTCCGAGCACGAAGTCCCGAAGGCGGATGCGCCGGGAACCGGCCAGAAGATTCAAGACCACGAACGGCGCGATCGGGATGATGCGTACCATGATGATCGTAAGGACGCCCGGTCGTGCGAGTCTCTGGCCAACCTGCTCCATCCGGCTACTGGCCAGACGCCGCACGAGACCGCGCCGGGTGAAACGACCGATGCCATACCCGATCAGTGCGGACAGGACCGAGCCAACCAGCGCCACCCAGGCGCCGGTTGTGATGCCGAACACCACGGAGGAAGTCAGAATCAATAGTGTTACCGGCACTGCCGCCAGGCTCGCCGCCACGAAGCCCGCGATGCCCACGGCTATGCCCCAGGGTGTCCGGTCAAGGCTTTGTACGTTCGCGGCAAGTGCTGTGGGTTCCAGCCAATCGCCGATGGGCGTCCATAGCCACACCGAAACCAGGACCAGCAACAGGGCCAGTACGCCGCTTATTGTCAGCACCCGCCGCCGCACCAGCGGAAGGTTCTCCTTCCCGATGGCTACATCGGTGAGCAGCGCCGTACTGAGCGGCCGGTCCGGATCAACGACGCGCGCGTCCGGAAGCTGGCGATCCCACTCGGGATTTGCCAGCGCATCGAATTCCTTCAGAAAAACAGGCGCGGGAGCGCCGCGATATGTCCTCTGCGTCCCGGTTCCGCAATGCGGTCCTGCCACCCCGTCGATCGCCTCGAACAACCCGCCTTTTCCTTTCCGGTTATCGGCCTCGGATCGGGCAAGCGTTTCCGAATCCACTGACAGAAACATCGCCAGCAGTCGCTGCCGCAGGTTCCGGAAGATCCTGCGCTCCTGCGCGTTGCGGGCGATGACACAGAGGTCGCATTCGCTGTCGAGCCCCATCGACCGGTTGCTGAGATTGGAAGAGGCAATCCGCAGAACCCGATCGTCGCTGATCATCAGCTTCGCGTGCACCATCAGGCATCCGGTCTCCAGACCGGAAACCTCCGGATAGCAGACCCTCAGGCGGCCATGGTGGTCGGCTGCGCGCAGTCGCGCCAGGATGCGCGCGCGAAGGATGTCCAT
>PWRV01000121.1 GCA_003563455.1 Thioalkalivibrio sp. | reverse complement strand
TGAAAGCTCCCTCCCCCACACCTGTGCGGGAGGGTTGGGGTGGGGGCGCGGCGTCGGGCCCGGCCCTCACCCCCGGCCCTCTTACTCCGGGCATGCTGCCCTCCGCCCTTCGGGCCCGCCTGCGGCGGTTCGAAATCCGCTCCCGGCGCCCCGGGGACAGATTTGCAAATCTGTCCCCGGCCCTTTCGGCACCTTGTCCGCAAGCGGGAGAGGGGAGAAATCCGTGATTTTCAAGCCAACACGGGAGGAGGATCCCATGCGCAATTCCGTCTTCGGGTTGCTGATCCTGATCGCACTGGCCCTGCCCTGGCCTGCCTCGACGGCCGGCATCGACGTACCGGACCCGCAGTTGCGGGACACCTGTCCGGTATGCGGAATGCTGGTCGCCCGCTACCCGGCATGGATCGCCACGGTGCTCTACGAGGATGGTCATGCGGACCACTTCGATGGCGCCAAGGACCTGTTCAAGTACCTCTTCGACCGACCGCGCTACGCACCGGACCGTGTCACGGACGATATCAGCGCAATCGGCGTCACCGAGTACTACGGGCTCACACGCATCGACGCCCGGGAGGCGTGGTACGTCATCGGCTCCGACGTATTGGGCCCGATGGGCCACGAACTCGTGCCACTGGAAACCGAGGCCGATGCACGGGAGTTCAAGGACGACCACCAGGGCGTGCGCATCCTGCGCTTCCAGGAGGTGACGCCGGAGTTGCTGGAAAAGCTCGACGCCGGCCGCGTCCAGTGACTGGCGGCGGGGATTCCGCGACGCGGGGACCGAGGGAACGCGCGTCAGCCCTCGATCGCGTGCTTCTTCAGCCGGTACAGCAGGGTGTTGCGGCTCAGCCCCAGAAGCCGGGCTGCCCTCGCCTTGCAGCCTCGGGTCCGCTCCATCGCCTGGCGGAGCAGATCGTGTTCCAGCGCCTCCAGCTCGATGCCCTCGGCAGGGAGCTGAACGCGGTTTCCCGATTCGCCTGAAGGGCCCGGATCTGCCCGTGAAGTGCGTTCAAGGGACAGGTTTGCCGCACCCAGAACCCGTCCCGGCAGGAGAAGGACGAGCCGCTCGCAGAGATTGCGGAGTTCCCGCACGTTGCCGGGCCAGGGATGGGCCAGCAACGCCCGACGCGCCGAGCGGTCGAGCTGGGGTGCGGGGGCTTCGTACGTCCGCGCGAATTCGGCGAAAAAGTGCTCGGCAAGCAACAGCACATCATTGCCGCGCAGCCGCAGCGGTGGCAGTTCCAGCGGCACGACATGCAGACGGTAGAAGAGGTCGCGACGGAAGGCCCCCTGGTCGCAGGCCGTGTGCAGGTCGCGATGGGTGGCCGTCAGTACGCGCACGCTGGCCTTGTGGACGCGAGGATCGCCAAGGGGCTGTCTCTCGCTCCGCTCCAGAAAGCGCAGCAGCTTGGGTTGCAGCGACAGCGGAAGATCGCCGATCTCGTCCAGGAACAGGGTTCCACCCTCGGCGGCACCCACGAATCCCGGCTGATCGCGATTCGCGCCGGTGAAGGCACCACGCCGGTGGCCGAAGAGTTCGGATTCCGCCAGTTCCGAGGGCAACGCACCGCAATTCACCGCAATGAAGGGCCCACCGGCACGGGGGCTCAGCCGGTGCAGCAACCGCGCGAGCTCTTCCTTGCCGGTGCCGCTTTCGCCCAGGATCAGCACGGGGCAGTCGGCCTTCGAGACCATCTGGGCGGCACGCAGCACCGTCTCCAGTTCCGGGGACTGACCGAGAAGGTTTTCGGTATGCATCACGGGGACCACCATTGCAGCTGACGCCATGATTCTAGCAAAGGCGGGCCCGGGGCACCGGGGAGGCCAACCCTCGCGCCGATTCCGCGCGGGGGAATGTCGCCCGGGGGCCGGCCGGGCCCACTGGGCCGGTTCCCAAAAAAGAAGGGCCCCGCAAGCGGGGCCCTTTCGCTCCGACCAGCCTCGCGACCGGTGGAAACGCGCGCCGGTCTCGATTAACGCACGCGCTGGCGAACGTCGCTGGTCACTTCCACGCGGCGGTTCATTTCGCGGCCTTCGCGGGTCGCGTTGTCGGCCGTCGGACGTTCCTCGCCGTAACCGATCATGCGGATGGCTTCAGGACGCACGCCTTCACCAACCAGGAAGTCGACCACGCTCTGCGCGCGACGCTCGGAAAGGCCCTCGTTGTACTCGGCGGGACCGATGTTGCAGGTGTGACCCTCGACCAGCACGGAGGTGTAGGTGACATCCGCCGAGGTCAGGGTTTCGGCAACACTGCGAAGCGTCTCGCGACCTTCGGCGCGCAGCGCAGCGCTGTCGAAGTCGAAGAGGGTCTCGGCACTCAGGGTCGTGGTGGTGAACTCGGGAGCCGGGGCCGGCGGCGGCGGGGCCGGGGCCGGGGCCGGTTCCGCAACCGGCTGGATGTAGCCGGCGCAGTACTCGTGCACGACGCCCTCGGGTGACCACTGCGCCGTGCGCACGCACTCGCCGGTGGCATCCATGATAGCCTCGCCGGAGGAATCGACCGGGTTTGCCGGCGGCGCGGCACTCAGGGAAGCCATGCCGCCCATGGCCAGACCGGCGACGGACAGCGCCAGGAAATTCTTGATTTTCTTGCTATGCATTTTTTCTGTCTCCTCAGAGTGAATCCGGGTCGCCCGGAATGATGATTGCAAAAACCTTGCGCCTTCCACGGGGTGCACGGGGGACGAAACCCGATTCGCACAGACTTCCCGCAACATCTTGATATTGGCACAAGCGTAACGGTTTTGCACCCCTAAATGCAAAAAAATGTGTCCATAAGGCAACGTGTGTGACATTTCTGCGACAACCTTGCCGGCAATGGGTTCCAGGTGCCGGGAACCGCCCCCTCTTTGCACCCGAACGAAAAGGCCCCGCAGAACGGGGCCTTTTCAGTCACTTCACCTGGGAGGCTGGTCCTACATCATGCCCATGCCGCCCATTCCACCCATGCCGCCCATTTCGTCCATGCCGGGCGCGCCGCCCTTGTCATCCTTCTTCGGCAGCTCGGCGACCATCGCCTCGGTGGTAACGATGAGGCCGGCGACCGAGGAGGCGTTCTGCAGCGCGGTGCGGGTCACCTTGGTGGGATCGAGGATCCCCATCTCGATCATGTCACCGTCCTCGCCGGTGGTTGCGTTGTACCCGTAGTTGCCCTCGCCTTCCCGGATCTTGTTCAGCACCACGGACGGTTCTTCGCCGCAGTTCATCACGATCTGGCGCAGCGGCTCCTCCATCGCGCGGCAGGCGATCTTCACGCCGATGTCCTGGTCGTGGTTCGCACCCTTCAGATCCCGGATCGCCTCGAGGGCCCGCAGCAACGCGACACCGCCACCCGGCACCACGCCTTCCTCGACCGCAGCCCGGGTCGCGTGCAGCGCGTCTTCCACTCGAGCCTTCTTCTCCTTCATCTCGACCTCGGTAGCGGCACCGACCTTGATCACGGCCACGCCACCGGCGAGCTTCGCGACGCGCTCCTGGAGCTTCTCCTTGTCGTAATCGGAGGTGGCCTCCTCGATCTGGCCCCGGATCTGGTCCACCCGCGCCTTGATATCGCCGGGGTTGCCGGCGCCGTCGATGATGGTGGTGTTCTCCTTGCTCACCTGCACCTTCTTCGCGCGGCCCAGGTCCTCGATGCTGGCCTTCTCCAGCGACAGGCCGACCTCCTCGGAGATCACCTGACCACCGGTGAGCACTGCGATGTCCTGCAGCATGGCCTTGCGGCGATCCCCGAAACCAGGGGCCTTCACCGCCGCCACCTTCACGATGCCGCGCATGGTGTTCACCACCAGCGTGGCCAGCGCCTCACCCTCGATGTCCTCGGCAACGATCAGCAGCGGCTTGCTGGTCTTCGCCACGCCTTCGAGCACCGGCAGCAGGTCGCGGATGTTGGAGATCTTCTTGTCGTAGAGCAGCACGAAGCAGTCGTCGAGTTCGGCGCTCATGCTCTGCTGGTTGTTGATGAAGTAGGGGGACAGGTAACCGCGGTCGAACTGCATCCCCTCGACGACCTCGAGTGCGTTCTCGAGCGAGGAGCCCTCCTCGACGGTGATCACGCCCTCCTTGCCGACCTTCTCCATCGCATCGGCGATGATCTCGCCGATCGATTCGTCAGAGTTGGCCGAGATCGTACCGACCTGGGCGATCGCCTTGCTGTCGTTGCAGGGCTTGGAGAGCTTCTTCAGCTCTTCCACCGCGGCGATCACGGCCTTGTCCACACCGCGCTTCAGATCCATCGGGTTCATGCCCGCGGTCACCGACTTCATACCCTCGAGCACGATGCTCTGGGCCAGCACGGTCGCGGTGGTGGTGCCGTCTCCGGCGACGTCGGAGGTCTGGGAGGAGACCTCCTTCACCATCTGGGCACCCATGTTCTCGAACTTGTCCTCGAGCTCGATCTCCTTCGCGACGGACACACCGTCCTTGGTGACGGTGGGGGCCCCGAAGGCCTTGTCCAGCACGACATTGCGGCCCTTCGGACCCAGGGTCACCTTGACCGCGTTCGCGAGGACGTTGATGCCGCGGACCATGCGGGTCCGCGCATCGTTACCGAAACGGACTTCTTTTGCGCTCATTTCTGAATTCTCTCCTGAACCTGTTGACTGGGGACCTGACGGAGGGGCATCAGCCCTCGATCACCGCCATGATGTCGTCTTCGCGCATCACAAGGACGTCGTCGCCACCGACCTTGACTTCGGTGCCGGAGTACTTGCCGAAGAGGACCTTGTCGCCCTCCTTCACGTCCAGCGCGCGCACGTCGCCGTTCTCGAGGATCTTGCCTTTGCCGACGGCGATGACTTCGCCGCGGATCGGCTTCTCCGCCGCGGAGTCCGGGATCACGATCCCGCCGGGGGTGGTGCGTTCTTCTTCCATACGCTTCACGATCACGCGATCGTGCAGGGGCCGCAGATTCATGGACGAACTCCTCTCAGATGTTCTGTTTGGCAAGGTTTTGGGGATTCGGCAGCGGCGCTGTTAGCAGCCGACCCGAACGAGTGCTAATGATAGGAGCGGAAAGACGGCTGTCAAGGGGCAGGCGGCCCCGTGGCGTCAAAGAATGGTGCGCAGAACCCGCTGAGACGGGAAAGGAGTCGCCGGCACACGCGGTGCGCAGGCGATCACCGGTCGTGGCGGTCGGTCAGGTGCTCGTTCTCGTGCTTGCGGTATTCACCCTCGATCGTCTCCCGTTCGCGGGAGGCGGAATGAGGCCGAGGCGTTGCCGATGTCCAGACCGCCCGGCGCCGCAACAGTCCGGCGGCGGCGGATGCGCGCAACGGCGGCACGAGCAGGGCAAAACCGATGATGTCGGAAAAGAATCCGGGGACCAGGAGCAGAACGGCGGCGACGACCAGCAGCCAGGCCTCGATCAGGTCGCGTGCCGGCAACTCGCCCCGGGACAGCAGCTCCTGCATGCGCCGCCAGTGCGCGAAGCCCTGGATCCGGAAGATCAGCAGACCAACCGCCGCAGTCACCACCACCAGCGCGACGGTGGCAAGCGCTCCAACCGCACCCCCAACCCACGCGAACCCGAAGATCTCAAGCAGGATCGCGCCGAGAAACAGGAACAGGGGAAACAGGGGATGGCGCATCACAGACTCCGTCGCGGGCCCCTCATTGCAACATCGAAGCGCCGCCCCTGTCGAGTCGGGCGACGCTCGCGCCAACCCGCGCGGGACGGAAAACATGCCGGCGAACCCGGAATTTTCGGTCGGCTGAAGCGTCTTTGCGAATGTTAAAGCCGCTTACAGACCGTGGAGCTGCCCGATGCCTCAAAAATTCACCCGCACGCTGCTGGCACTGGCTGCCGCACCCATCCTGTTGCTTTGCTTTGCTTCCGCGCTGCAGGCGGCCGCAGACCCTCGCGATCCATACATGCACTTCTTCCAGCCGACCTTCGGCGATTTTCAGGAGGAGCTCGATGACGCCCGTGCTGACGGGAAACAGGGCATCCTGATCTTCTTCGAGATGGAGGAATGCCCGTTCTGCCACCGGATGAAACAGCAGGTCCTGAACCAGCCCGAGGTCCAGGACTTCTATCGCGAACGCTTCGCGATCTTCAGCGTCGACGTCGAGGGTGACGTCGAGATCATCGACTTCCAGGGCAACAGCCTGCGCCAGGCCGACTTCGCCTTTCGCGAGTTCCGGGTGCGCGCCACGCCGGTGTTTCAGTTCTTCGATCTCGCTGGTGAGCCGACGGTACGCTTTACCGGTGCGACACGGGACGCGCGGGAATTCCTGCAGCTCGGCGAGTTCGTCGCGGACGGCCACCACGAGCACATGAATTTTACGCGCTTCAAGCGCGAAACCCGCTAGGTCTTCCGGTGCCGAGCGGTGTCCGCCTCCTGCCGGTACTGGCCGGGCTGGTCGTGGCGCTCCTGCCGGGGCAGGCTGCGGCTCAGGTGGCCGCACAGCCCCTGCCGCAGCCGCTCCGCATCGAGGCCGCCCTGGCCGCGATCGATACCGGACACCCTCACCTCCGGCATGCCCGCGCGCACCGCGAGCATGCCGAGCAGCAACTCGAGGCCGAACGCGCGGCGAATGACATCACGGTCGACGCGCTCCTGGATGCTCGCTGGATCGAACCGAACGACAATCCTCCGGACGAGAGCAGCGACGATTCCCGGGCGACGCTGGTGGCGCGGAAGCTGCTCAGCGACTTCGGACACAGCCGTCACCGGATAGCGGCGAGGGAGCGCGAGGCCGAGGTCACGCGCATCGAGGAGGAGCTGGCCTACGCCCGACATCGCCTTGAGGTAATGGAACAGTATTTTTCGGTCCTTCTGTCGGACCTTGCCTTTGCGCGGGACAACGAAGCCATGGCCTCGGCCTTTGTCAGCCTGAACCGGGCCCGCAACCGGAACGAGCTCGGGCAGGTGTCGGACATCGATCTCTTCGAACTCGAGGCCGCTTACCAGACGGCGCGGGCCCAGCGACTGCGCGCCCAGCAGGCCCAACGCAGGAGCCGCGCCGAACTCGCAGAGGCCCTGAACCGTCCCGGCGAGGCACCCGCGCAGGTGCTGGGCCCGTCGCTGCCGCTGCGTCTCCCGGAACTCCCCGAACTCGACCGGCTGCTCGAGACCATCCAGCGGGATGGCCCGGAGATCGCGCTGCGCAGGAGTCAGGTCGAGGCCGCTCACCGGCGCACCGATGCGGCGCGGACGCAGTATCGGCCGCGCCTGAGCACCCATGCGCAGCTCGGATGGTGGAACCGGGAATTCGGCACCGAGCGCAACCCCGCGACGGTCGGTCTGGCCCTGGAGATCCCCCTGTACCAGGGACGCCGCCGCGGAACCGCCCTCGGACAGGCGACGGCTGAACGCCACCTTGCCGAAGCCGAACTCGCACAGTCCATGATCGACGTCCGGGCTACCGTGCGCGAGCTTTACTTCGAGATCGAGGCGCTGCTGGTCCAGCGCGACGAGGCGATGGCGCGCATGGATTACCGGGAGTTGTACATCGACCGCGCCCGGGCCCTGTACGACATGGAAGAGCAAGCGGACCTGGGCGACTCCATGGTCCGGCAGAGCGCCGCGACCCATTTCAACGCGGCCAACGAATTTGCGCTGGCCCTGGCCTTCGAACGCCTGGCAGTGCTGGTTGGCGATCCCGGCCTGAGCGTATTCCCGCCCGATCCCTGATGGAGCTTCGATGATGGGCAGATTCCGCAGCCTCATGCTCACCGCCGGTCTCCTCGGACCGGGTCTCATTGCCACCTTGCCCGCAGCCGCGACGGAACTGGCGGCACGGGTGGACTGGGGCGAGCGCTACACCGTCTCCACTCCGCTCGCCGGCGTGGTTCGCGAGATCGCGGTCCGACCCGGTGACCTCGTCGAATCCGACGAGCTTCTCCTGACGCTCGATACCCGGCGCCTGCAGGCTGACGCGCGAGCCGTGGAGGCAGAGATCGAGCGCCTGCGGCTCGACCTGTCCGAGGCCGAACGCGAGGTCGAACGCGCCGAGGAGCTCTACGATCGCATGCTGATCGCGGTGCGCGAACTGGAGCTTGCGCGCATCCAGCGCGCGATGGCCGCCGCCCGGCTTGCCCGGGCGCAGGCGGAACGGCAGAGAATCCGCGTGGATCTCGAGGACAGCCGGATCCGCGCGCCCGCGGCCGGACGGGTCGTTTCGGTGCTGGTCACGGTCGGCGAGGCGATCAGCCCGGCGCTGGCGCCGCCGCGGCTCGCGGTCATCGGCAGCACCGACCCGATGCGCGCGGATGCAACGGTGGACAGCGACACGGCCGCCGTCCTGCGTACCGGCCAGGCCGTCGGCGTCGATATCGGGTCCGGCGAGGTCCGCGAGGGTACGATCAGCGCGATCGGCTGGGAGCCGGAGGATATCGGTTTCGGTTCCGGGTATCGGGTCGAGGTACGCTTCTCGCCGCCCGAGACCGTGCAACTGCGTTCCGGGCAACCGGCGCGGTTGCTGCTTGGAGGACAGGAATGAACGAGGCTGCGGACATGAACGGGGACACCGGGGCTCTGCTCGTGATCACCACCATCGACGACGGAGACGTCGCGTCGGCGCTTGCGCGCGAGGCGGTGGAACAACGCCTTGCCGCGTGCGTCCATATACTAGTGCCCGGGCGGTCGGTGTACCTCTGGCAGGGACAGGTTGAGGAAGCGGCGGAACAGACGCTGCTGCTGAAGACTTCCGCGGAGCGCTATCAGGCGCTCGAGACCTGGCTGGCGGCCCGCCACCCCTACGAGACACCCGAAATCATCGCCGTGCCGATCAGCGCCGGGCTCGCCGACTATACCGACTGGATCAGAGAATGCACCCGATGAACCTCAGGCACTGGCTTTCCCTGCTGTTGCTGGGCCTCTTCCTTGTCCCGGCGCTTGCCGCCGCGCTGTTCGACGATGAACTGCTGGACCCCGACGTCGCCTTCGCGATCGAGTCGGAGGCCATCGACGCCAACACCGTCAGGGTCAGCTGGAACATCGCGGACGGGTACTACATGTACCGCGAACAGTTCCGCTTCACTCCGGAGAGCGAGGGGCTGGAGTTCGGCGAAGCCCGCATTCCCGACGGGACGATCAAGGAGGACGAGTTCTTCGGGCGGGTCGAGACCTACCGCGACCGGATCGACATCGAACTCCCGATCCTCGCGGCCACCAGCCGCGAGATCGAGTTTACCGCGCGCTCGCAGGGTTGCGCGGACCTTGGCGTCTGCTATCCCCCGCATTTCCAGACTGTCAGCCTGACCCTCCCTGCTCTTCCGGATGCCACCGAGGCAGCGCCGGAAGCCCGACCGGGCGCACTGGAGGCCCTCGGCGCGCTCACCGGCGGCTTCATCGACGACGACGAACTGCTCGAACCGGAGGTCGCGTTCGCCGCCAGCGCCCGCGCGATCAGCCAGAACGCGGCAATCCTGCGCTTCGACATTGCCGAGGGCTACTACCTTTACCGCGACAAGATCGGAGTGCGGATTGCCGAGGGCGATGGCATCGGACTCGGACCGGTCAACCCGCCCGACGGAAAAATGATCGAGGACGAATTCTTCGGCGAGACCGAGATCTTCCGCGACAGTGTCGAGATCCTGGTTCCGGTGCTGCGCAGCGCCGACGACGTCGCCGAGATCGTGCTGGCGGTGGATTACCAGGGCTGTGCGGACCTGGGTGTCTGCTACCCGCCGCTGACCCAGGACGTGACCGTGACGTTTGCGGCCACGCTGGCGGACGAGGCCGACGTCGTGCCGCCGGTTGGCACCGAGCCCCCGCCGGTCATCGACGTCCCGGTCACGGAACAGGACCGCATCGCCGCCCAGCTCGCCGACGGTCGGATCTGGCTGGTGGCACTGGCATTCTTCGGCTTTGGCCTGCTGCTGACCTTCACACCCTGCGTCTTCCCGATGATTCCGATCCTGTCCAACATCATCGTCGGACAGAAGAATCTGACCACGCGCAAGGCCTTCTTCATCTCGCTCGCCTTCGTGCTGGCGATGGCGTTCACCTATACCCTCGCCGGGGTCTTCGCGCGGCTCGCCGGAGCCAACCTGCAGGCGGCCTTCCAGAACCCATGGATCATCGGCGGCTTCGTGCTGGTGTTCATTGCGCTGGCGATGTCGATGTTCGGCTTCTACGAGCTGCAGATGCCCTCCGGAATCCAGAGCCGGCTGTCCAACCTCAGCAACCGCCAGGAAGGCGGCACGCTGGTTGGTGCCGCGATCATGGGCTTCCTTGCCGCGCTGATCGTCGGTCCGTGCGTGACCGCGCCACTGGTCGGCGCGCTGCTGTACATCAGCCAGACCGGGGACGCCGTCCTTGGCGGGATCGCGCTGTTTGCACTGAGCATGGGCATGGGTGCGCCGCTGCTGGCAATCGGCACCTCGGCGGGTAAGATCCTGCCCAAGGCCGGACCGTGGATGGATACGGTCAAGGCCGCATTCGGGGTCGGCCTGCTGGCAATGGGCATCTGGCTGCTGGAGCGGGTGATCCCGGGCGAGGTGGCGCTGTTCCTCTGGGCAAGCCTGTTCATCGTCACCGCAATCTACATGGGTGCGCTGCAATCGCTGCCCGAGGGCGCGTCCGGCTGGCGCAGCCTGTGGAAGGGGGTCGGGCTGGTGCTGCTGGTTTACGGCGTGATCCTGATGCTCGGCGCCGCAACCGGGGGCAAGGACATGTTCCGGCCACTGGCCGGCCTCACCGCCCCGGCAGTGATGGTCGGGGCCGACGGCGTGCAGCGCCCCACGCAGATGGAGTTCACGCTGGTGGACAGCGTCGCGGACGTCGAGCGCGAGGTCGTGGCCGCATCCGGGCGCAACCAGCCGGTGTTCCTGGACTTCTACGCCGATTGGTGCGTCGATTGCGTCCGCCTCGAGCGGACAACCTTCCAGGATCCGCGCGTGATCCAGGCAATGGACGACGTGCACCTGCTGAAGGCGGACGTCACCGACAACACCTCCGAACACCGTGACCTGATGCGCGAATTCAATCTTTTCGGGCCACCGGCGATGGTCTTCTACGACAGTGACGGCCAGGAACTGCGGAACCGGCGCGTGGTGGGCTACCTGAACGCAGAGCGCTTCCTCGCTCACGTCGAGCAAAGCATCGGGGTGACGCCTTGACCGGCCTGCGCGAACCGAGACCGGTTCGCGGGCTGGCCAGCAACGCCGCCGGCGTCGCGATCGCAGCGCTGGCCCTGTTGCACATGCCGGTGGCCGCCGAGCCGGAGACCGGGAGCAATCGAGTCGCGCCGGCCGAGGCCACCTCCGCCGACGGCGGGGCGGCCCGCATCGACTTCACGTTGCCGGACCTCGCAGGGCAGTCCCGGCAGTTCAGCGAATGGGACGGCGAGCTGGTGCTGCTGAACTTCTGGGCGACCTGGTGTCCGCCGTGCCTGAAGGAAATGCCGATGTTCCAGGACCGCTACGCACGTTACGCGGATCGGGGCTTCACGATCGTTGCCGTTGCGGTGGACGAACTCGACGAGACCCGGGCCTTCGTCGACGAACACGGCATCGAATTCCCTGTCCTGATCGGACAGGACGACGCCATTGCGGTGGGTCGCGAATATGGCAACCGCATCGGCGCCCTGCCCTACAGCGTAGTCATCGATCGTGACGGGCTGGTCCGGGAGCGACATCGCGGCGAGGTCACGGAAAGCGACCTGGACGGCTGGCTGCAGCGCTATCTGTGAGCGGACCCGCCCGTCTCGGGGCGCCCGGACCACCTGCTGACACCCCGCGCACCGGCGCGACGCCGCCGGCCCAACCCGCCGTGACGGCTGGACAGACACTGCCCCGCTACGGCAGAATCCCCAAATTGAAAACGGGCACTTGTTGCACGTTTCCCACAGATTCCCGTCGGGATCGTTACCGATACCACCTTCAAATGGCTGAACTCCTGCTGCTGAACGGCCCCAACCTGAACCTGCTCGGGAGCCGTGAGCCGGAGCGTTACGGACGGACGACGCTCGGGCAACTGGAGGCCGATCTCGTTGCCCGGGCCGAACGGGCCGGCCATGACCTCAGCTGTTTCCAGAGCAACCACGAGGGTGTCCTGATCGACCGGATTCATGCGGCCGCCAGCGAACAGGTGGCCTGGATCCTGATCAACCCGGGCGGACTCACCCACACGAGCGTCAGCCTGCGTGATGCGCTGCTGGCGGTCGCGATCCCCTTCATCGAGATCCATATCAGCAACGTCCACGCGCGTGAACCGTTCCGCCAGCAGTCCTTTCTCTCGGACATCGCGGCAGGAGCCATCACGGGACTCGGCACGACCGGTTACCGGCTCGCGCTGGACGCCGCCATTGCAGCCATCGAGGAGCGCTAGTTCATCATGGACATTCGGAAGGTCAAGAAACTGATCGACCTGCTGGAAGAGAGCGGCATCAACGAAATCGAGATTCACGAGGGCGAGGAATCCGTTCGCATCACGCGCAGCGCACCCGGAGCGCAAACCACCTACCTCGCCCCGTCGATGGCGGCGCCGCCGGCGGCATCTCCGGAGCCCGCGCCGGCAGCGCCCGCGGGCCCTTCAGAGCCGTCTGCAGCGGCTGAACCGGCGGAGATTCCGGGGCATCGCGTGACGGCTCCGATGGTCGGGACCTTCTACCGCGCCCCGAGCCCCGGCGCGACGTCCTTCGTCGACGTCGGCTCCACCGTGGAGATCGGAGACACCCTCTGCATCATCGAGGCGATGAAGATGCTCAATCCGATCGAGGCGGACAAGGCAGGCACGATCCGCGACGTCCTGGTGGAGAACGGTCATCCGGTCGAATACGGACAGCCGTTATTCATCATCGACTGAGTGCCGCAAGGCGGAACGAGACGGGGCCCCTGATGCTGGAGAAAATCCTGATCGCCAACCGCGGGGAAATCGCCCTGCGCATCCTTCGCGCGTGCCGGGAGATGGGAATCGCCACCGTCGCCGTCCATTCGGAAGCGGATCGCGACCTGAAACACGTGCGGCTCGCCGACGAATCCGTCTGTATCGGGCCAGCGTCGTCGACCGAAAGCTATCTGAATGTCCCGGCGATCATCTCTGCGGCCGAAGTGACCGATTCCGGGGCGATTCATCCCGGTTACGGTTTTCTGTCCGAAAACGCGGATTTCGCTGAACGCGTGGAATCCAGCGGCTTCGCCTTCGTCGGCCCGCGCGCCGAGACCATCCAGTTGATGGGCGACAAGGTCTCCGCGAAGAATGCGATGATCGCGGCGGGCGTTCCCTGCGTGCCCGGCTCCGAGGGCGCCCTGGGAGAGGACCCCGAGGAGAATCTGCGGCTTGCAGCAGAGATCGGCTACCCGGTGATCGTGAAGGCCTCAGGCGGCGGGGGTGGCCGAGGGATGCGTGTCGTGCACACCGAAGGTGCACTGCTCAGCGCGATCGCTCTGACCCGTACGGAGGCCCGGCAGGCCTTCGCGAACGATGCGCTGTACATGGAAAAGTACCTGGAACATCCGCGCCACGTGGAGTTCCAGGTACTGGCCGACACCCACGGGAACGCCGTCTGCCTCGGCGAGCGGGACTGCTCCATGCAGCGCCGGCACCAGAAGGTGATCGAGGAGGCCCCCGCCCCGGGCATCACCGCCGAGCAGCGCGCGGCGATGATCGAGCGCCTGAACCGGGCCTGCCTCGAGATCGGGTATCGGGGCGCCGGCACCTTCGAATTCCTGTTCGAAAACGGCCGCTTCTTCTTCATGGAGATGAACACCCGTATCCAGGTCGAGCACCCGATCACCGAGGAGGTCACCGGTGTGGACCTGGTCCGCGAGCAGATCCGCATCGCCGCCGGGGAGGCCCTGTCCTTCTCCCAGTCGGATGTGCGCATCCAGGGGCATGCGATCGAGTGCCGCATCAACGCTGAAGACCCCGTCCGGTTCTACCCGAGCCCCGGGACGGTCACCCAGTACCACGCGCCCGGCGGTCCGGGCATCCGGATGGATACCCACCTGTACAACGGCTACACCGTCCCGCCGTACTACGACTCGATGATCGCGAAACTGATCGCCTACGGCCCCACGCGGGAGATCGCGATCGCGCGGATGCGGGGTGCGCTCGGCGAGATCGTGATCGACGGCATTCACACCAACATTCCGCTGCACATCGATCTGATGAAAGACGCGAACTTCCAACAGGGTGGCACCAACATCCACTACCTGGAAAAGCGGCTGAAGACCGGCGCGTGAGCCTGACCGAATTGCAGCTCGAGGCGGCGTCGGATCAGGCCGAGGCGATCGAGCAGCGGCTGTTCGAGCTCGGCGCGGCGAGCGTCGAATTCGGCGACGCGGGTGACGAGCCGCTGTTCGAGCCACCGCCGGGCGCTCACCCGCTCTGGACTGCGGTTCGGCTGAAGGCCCTCTTCACGGACGATCTTCGGGCGGAAATCGCCGCGGCAGCCCTCGCGAGATACGCGCTTCCGGGCACGGCGATCCCGGTATCGCCAATCGTCGATCAGGACTGGATTCGCGCGGGCCTCGCCGGTCTGACGCGTATCCACTGCGGAGGCGATCTGTGGATCGTGCCCTCCTGGGAAACCCCGCCGAAGGTCGACCGGGGTGTTTTCGTGCACCTCGATCCCGGGCTCGCCTTCGGCACCGGTAGCCACCCGACGACCGCGATGTGCCTGGCGGCGCTGGCCGCCGCCCCGCCGCGCGGTCAGCATGTGCTCGATTACGGATGTGGTTCCGGCATTCTCGCGATCGCGGCTCTGAGGCTGGGCGCCGCATACGCGCTGGGCGTGGACATCGACCATCAGGCCGTGCTGGCGACCCTCGAAAACGCCGCGCGCAATGACATCGAGCCCGGCAGCCTCGACGCCCTGTTGTCCGAGACCGAGCCCGCCGCGGCGGAATTCGACCTGGTTGTCGCCAACATCCTCGCCGGACCCCTGGTGGCGCTGGCCCCGACGCTGGCAAGAAGCGCGCGGCCGGGTGGCCGGCTGCTGCTGGCCGGCCTGCTGGATTGGCAGGCCGGCGAAGTCATGGCAGCCTATCGCAATGACTTCGACATCGACATCGGTGCCGAGCGCGATGGCTGGGTGCTGCTCGACGGGCATCGGCGCTGACGCCCGCTTCCAACGCGGCCAGGGCGCGCGACCGGAGGGTCAGTCCCCATGATCGTGCGCTGCCCCCACTGCGGCACCGGCCACGCCGTCCGGTACCAGTCCGGACGGAGTCCGGGCGGCCAGATCTGCGAGGCCTGCGGGAGGGGTTTTGCCTTCTTCCCGGCGCTGGAGATCGAGCTGGTCGGCCTGCCCCGGGACGGCGCCCGCATGGAACCGGTACCGGTACTGCCGATGCCGATACCCGGCAACACCAGTGCCGCGGAGCGGCCATCGCCGCCCCGGCTGGCCATGCCCCGGGGCCGCAGGCTCCGCGCATCCGGGCGGCTCCGGCGGCACGGCCGCGACCCCGTGTTCCGCGACTGGGGGCTCCGTATCGCGGGCCTGACCGCGGGCATCGCGCTGATTGGAATTCTGTTCCTCCAGGTTCTTGTCCACGAGCGCGCGGCGTTCGACCGGCACCCCGAACTCGCCGCTCTCGGCACCGCGGTGTGCCGCCATATTCCCTGTCCCCAGCCGCGCGGACAGGGCCCGGAAGCAATCCGGATCGCCGGACTGCGGCTCGACGAACAGGCGCATGGCTGGCTGCGGCTGGAAATGCTCGTCAGCAACGAACTCGATCGGCCCCAGCCGTGGCCGGTGCTCGAACTCGTGCTCTCCGACCGCTTCGGACGCAAGCTCGCGCAGACCCGCTGGAAACCGGCGGAATACCTGGGACCGGACGATGCGGCCAGGATGCTTCAGGCCCGCGAGGTGCGCCGCCTGCGGCTGGTGATCGACCGGTCCGCCGGCGAGACCGAAGGCATCTCGGTGCGTTCGCTGTGAAACGGCGGCTCCCGATGACATGATCCTCGGCATTCACGATATCCCCGACCCGGTCGTATTCCTCGCGCCGATGGCCGGGGTCAGCGACCGCCCGTTCCGTCTGCTGTGCCGCAGCCTGGGGGCCAGCGCGGCGGTTTCGGAAATGGTGACCTCGGATACCCGGCTCTGGCACACCGCGAAAAGCCGCCACCGCCTCGATCACCACGGCGAACCGGGTCCAAGGATCGTGCAGCTTCTGGGCAACGACCCGGACACCCTTGCACGGGCCGCGCGCGAGAATGTCGCCCGGGGCGCCGACATCATCGACCTGAACCTTGGCTGCCCGGCCAAGAAGGTCTGCAACCGGGCCGCGGGATCGGCGCTGCTGGGGGACGAGGCCCTGGTGGAACGGCTGCTCGGGACCCTGAAGGACGCGGTCACGGTCCCGCTGACCCTGAAGATGCGCCTCGGGCTCGACCGTAACCACGTGAACGCCGCACGCATCGCCCGGATGGCCGAGGCCGCCGGGGTGGACATGATCAGCATTCACGGCCGCACACGGGCCTGCGGCTACCGTGGTGACGTCGATTACGATGCGATCGCGGCGGTCGTCGCAGCGGTCAGCATCCCGGTGCTGGCTAATGGCGACATCAACTCGGCCGAAGAGGCCCGTGCGGTGATGGCTCGCACTGGAGCCGCCGGTGTGATGGTTGGGCGCGGCGCCCAGGGCCGGCCCTGGCTTCCGGGACAGATCCGCGCGGCACTCGCAGGCCGGCCCCAGGCCGCCCCACCCCGCGGCCGGGCGCTGGGCCGCCTGATCCTCGACCACGTGGCGGCGGTGCACCGGCAGTACGGCCCGGAGCAGGGCCCGCGTATCGCGCGCAAGCACATAGGCTGGTATCTTCAGCATAACCGGCCCGAAGTAGACCGGAGACCGTTGCTCGCCCTCACCGATTCCTCGAGGCAACTGGACGCGCTGGCGGCGCTGTTCCTCGCACCCTCGACGCCGCCCGCAGGGGGGCCGTGCAGAGCAGACGGCATGCAACAGGAAGCCATAACGCAGTGACAGGGGGAATGCCGGATGAACGCCTCGACGCACGCGGTGCACGACCACGGGCCGGCACCGGCCGCCACGACACCCGATACGGCGTCACGCCTGTCGGAGTGTGTCCGCCACGCAATGGACGAATACTTCGAGAGCGTCAGAGTCGAGGAGGCGGGCGGGATCTACGGGATGGTGATGTCCGAAGTGGAACGCCCGCTACTCGCCTGTGTGCTGGAACACTGCCGCGGCAACCAGACGCGGGCGGCCGAACTGCTGGGGCTCAACCGGGCGACACTGCGCAAGAAGCTGCGCGCCCATCAGCTGGTCTGAGCCGCCCCCGAGCTTCGCGTTACCCCTCCCAGGGCAGGATCGCGCGTGCCGCCGCGTGCAGGGTCCCGTTGGCGGCTGCCAGCACGTCACCGGTTCCGAGTCCCGGTTCGGCGCCGCCCAGATCAGTCAACACACCCCCGGCCTCCCGCACGATGACCGCCAGGGCGGCGATGTCCAGGATGTTCACGTCCGACTCCACGACCAGATCGATGCAGCCGCGGGCCAGCAGGTGATAGTGATAGAAATCCCCGTAGCCGCGCACACGGTTCACGCGCGCGACCAGCACGCCAAGGTCCGACCACCGCGGACTCTCCGCAATCGACTTCAGGTTGCCGGTGGACAGCGTGGCCTCGCCCAGCTCACGGGTCGGTGCGACGCTGATCCGCTCGCCATTCATGAAGGCCCCCTGCCCCTTTTCGGCCCAGGCACGCTCGCCGAACAGCGGCGCGTTCGAAAGGCCAAGGACCAGTTGGCCCCGGTGCATCAGCGCGATCTGGGTGGAAAAAAAGGGGTAGCGGCGCACGAAGCTCTTGGTCCCGTCGATCGGGTCGATCAGCCAGACGTATTCGGCATCGATGTCCTGCTGCCCCGTCTCCTCGCCGAAGAACCCGTGATCGGGAAACCGTTCACTGATGATGGACCGGATCGCCTGCTCGCTCTCCACGTCGGCGCGGGTCACCGGGGTCGCATCCGCCTTGAGCTCGATGTCCACGCCGGCCTCGTAGTAATGGCGGATCACCGCCTCCGCGGCATCCGCGGCGGCGTGGGCGGCGACCAGAAACGGGCTTTGGGTCATCGTTGCGGCTCCATTCGCTAAACCCGCGAGTTTACTGCCTCGGCGTCCGGGCCGCACCCGAGCCGGGTCAGGGATCCGGGGTCGATCCCGGCAGAAGCCAGGAGACCGAAGCCAGTTGGCCGTGCAGCGAGGTGGGTATCAGATCGCTTCGTCAGGCGCCGCCGGGTTGGTCACGTTTGAACGCGACGCATCGGGCTGTGTTCCATCGTTACCGAACTTCCCGCATCGGCCACGAGTCGGCGCGCAATCAGTCGCGGCGATTGGTGAACCCGACCCGCCAGCCCCGCTCCGGGTCATACCGGATCTGACTCATGCTCGCGTACTCGCAGTCCAGCCCGAAAATCCGCTGATCCGGGATTTCCAGCACCCCCCCCACCAGCGAGCGGATCACCCCGCCATGGGTGACCACCAGCAACCGCTCCGTCGCGGCCGCGTCGAGCTCGGCCTCCAGTGCCCGCTCCACCCGGTGGCGAAAGTCCGCAAGAGGCTCGGCATCAGCCGGACGATTGACCACCGGATCCGCATAGAAGGCCCGGTATTCCTCGGCCCGACCGCGACGGACCGCCTCGAGGGTGAGTCCCTCCCAGGTGCCGAAGCCCACCTCGCGCAGGTCATCCACCACACGCAGCGGCGTCGGCTTGCGCGAGCACAGGGCCTCGGCGAAATCCCGGCAACGGACCAGCGGAGAGGTCAGCACCGCGTCCCACGGCCAGTGCACCGACTCACCGACGGCCTGCCACATCTGCCGCCATCCCTGTTCACTGAGCGGGTCGTCGCAGCCGTTGCCCCGGAAACGCACGCCGCCACGCGGCTCACCGTGGCGAAGTAGATCGATGATGATCACGTCCCGGATTCCTCCGCCAGACCCGCCCACAGGCGATGCCAGTTGAAATGGGGGCCCGGGTCGGTCTTGCGGCCGGGCGCGATGTCAGAGTGTCCCGCGATGGCGTCCTCGGCGGCCAGCCGGGGAAACCGCTCCCGGAGCCAGCGGATCAAGCGAACCAGTGCCGAGTACTGTTCATCGGTGAAGGCCCGCTCGTCGCAGCCCTCGAGTTCGATGCCGATCGAAAAATCGTTGCACCGCTCGCGCCCGTTCCAGCACGATGCGCCGGCGTGCCAGGCACGCCGATCGAAGGAGACGAACTGTGTCGCCAGTCCATCGCGCCCGATCAGCGCATGGGCAGAAACCCGCAGATCGGCAATCTCCTCGAAGAAGGGATGCTCCAGCGGGTTCAGACTGTTGGTGAACAACTGTTCGATGAAGCGACCGCCGAACTGCCCGGGCGGCAGTCTGATGGCATGGATGACAATCAGTTCGGGTTCGAGGCCGTTCGGCCGTGCATCCTGGTTGGGACTCGGGCAGATACTGGCGTCCGGCCACCACAGCGCGTCCGCTCCAGCGGCAGCGCCCATCGCTTCGCGGGTTCGCGAACGCCGGGTCGCCTCGGGAAATCCGTGCATGGCTGCTCTGCTTCCGATCAGTTGCCGTTTTCGCGATCCGCGGCCTCCTCGATCGCCTCACCGCCGGCCTGCACGTCCCTGCCAAAGCCTTCGATGGTGCCGCAGCCAGTCAGCCCGGTGATGGCGAGGGCGAGCAGCCCCAGCATGAGCACTGCAAAGAGCTTGATTCGCCGCATGTTCTCCTCCATGGACCCGAATCGACATCGGGCCTGGTCGATAGCAGGCCCGGCCGCGTGGCCGGGCGGGAATCACTCGCGGAACCAGCGCCGTGTCCCGGTGACCGGACCGACAGCACCGGATCACCAACGCCTTCCCTTATCATAGTAGAGTCTGCCACGCTCCGGCAGCCTGCCGGACCTGAGCCGCCAGAAAGCCACCCGCCATCCCCCGAACCGGTGCTTCCATTTGCTCCAGCTGAACCCCCAGCAACGCAACGCGGTGACCACGACCGACCGCCCCCTGCTCGTGCTCGCGGGCGCAGGCTCGGGCAAGACCCGGGGGATCACGGAAAAGATCGCGCACCTGATCGAGGTCCGCGAGATTCCGCCGCGAGCGATCGTGGCCATCACCTTCACCAACAAGGCCGCCCGCGAGATGCGCGAGCGCATCCGGGGGCGGCTGGAACGGAATCGCGCGCGCGGCCTCTGGGTATCCACGTTTCACACCTTCGGCCTCAACTTCCTGCGCAGCGAACTGCAAGCCTCGGGATTGCGTGGCGGCTTTTCCGTGCTGGACCCGTCCGACTGCCGGCAACTGTTGCGCGAGATCACCCATCGCGACGGCGATCCGGCCGACACCGAGACGCTGCTGGGGCAGATCAGCCAGTGGAAAAACGGTTTGCTGGCTCCGGAGCGGGCGCGGGCAATCGCCACGGAACCGGGGGAACAGCACGCGGCACGGGTCTACCAGCGCTACGAGCAGGCGCTGGCCGCCTACAACGCGGTGGATTTCGACGACCTGATCAAGCGACCGGTGGACATGCTGTCCTGCGAACCACAGCTGCGCGAGCGCTGGCAGAACCGGATCCGGCATCTGCTGGTGGACGAGTACCAGGACACCAACGGAGCGCAGTACCGCCTCGTGCAGCTGCTGGTTGGTCTGAATCCCGGCCTCACCGTGGTCGGAGACGACGATCAGTCGATCTACGCATGGCGCGGCGCCCGCCCGGAGAACCTCGCCCGGCTGCGCGAAGACGTTCCCCGCCTGGAGATCATCAAGCTGGAACAGAATTACCGCTCCACCAACCGGATCCTCGCGGTCGCCAACCGGCTGATCGCGAACAATCCCCACCTGTTCGAGAAGCGGCTCTGGAGCGCACTCGGTGAGGGCGAGCCCATCCGCGTGATCCGCTGCACGGACGCCGAAGCGGAAACCGCACGCCTGGTCTCCGAACTGATGCGCATGCGCTTTCGGCTGCGCGCGACGTGGTCCGACTTCGCCGTTCTCTACCGCAGCAACCACCAGTCCAGAATGTTCGAGAAACTTTTGCGCGAACAGGGCATCCCCTATCGCCTCAGCGGCGGTCAGTCCTTCTTCGAGCGGCCCGAGATCCGCGACCTCGCGGCCTACTTGCGGCTGCTGGTCAACCCTGACGACAACCCCGCCTTCCTGCGTGTGATCAATGTTCCCCGCCGCGAGATCGGGCCATCAACACTGGAGAAGCTCGGACGCCACGCCCATGCCCGCGGCTGCTCGCTGCTCCGCGCAGCGTCCGGGATCGGTCTCGCGGAAACCCTCGGCGCCCGTGGTCAGGCGCGGCTCTCCCGCTTCGCTGACTGGGCCGAGGAAATCCGGAGACAGGCGGCGGACGAAGCGCCGGAACGGGTGCTGGCCCGACTGGTCGACGAAATAGACTATGAATCCTGGCTGCTCGACAACAGCCCCAGCCCAAGGGCCGCAGGGCGACGCATGGACGCGGTCCGCGAATTCATCGACTGGGTCGGACGCGTCTCGAGGACCGCCACCGGGGACAGCCAGGCACTGACCCTGGAGGACGTCGTCAGCCGGATCAGCCTGATGGATGTGCTCGACCGCCAGCGCGAGAACAGCGACGCAGACGCGGTCCAGCTGCTGACCCTGCACACCGCCAAGGGCCTAGAGTTTCCGCATGTCTTCCTCGTTGGCTTCGAGGAAGAGTTGTTGCCGCACCGGGTCAGCCTAGAGGAAGAGAATGTCGAGGAGGAACGCCGGCTCGCCTACGTCGGCCTCACACGCGCCCAGAAGACCTTGACCATCACCTGGGCCGCCCAGCGCACCCGCTACGGCGAGACCACCGAGTGCCTGCCCTCGCGCTTCCTCGACGAACTGCCGCCCGAACACCTGGAGTGGCCCGACGCGAAGCCGCCGGACCCCGAGACCCAGCAGCTCACCGCCCGCGCCCACCTCGCCGGGCTGAAGGCGATGCTGAAGAGCGGCACCTGACCGCATATCGCCTCCCACAGGGGTCCGGTCAAGCACCGCAGGACACCACACGCGCCTACGGCACTTTCGCGTTCAAGGCAGAGGGCCGTAGACCCGCCCGCGGGTGTCGGCAGCAGGGATGCTGCCGTCAAGCCTACAGGGAAGTATTCACGGCGTCCCGCGGGCGGGTCTACGGCCCTCTGCCAGCCTCCCCGGGGCTCAAAGCAGCTTCAGACCAACCCGCGTGATGCGGGCCCCCTCCATCTCGCGCACCACCAGCCGCACGCGGTCGAGATCCACCGCGTCACCCACCACCGGCTCGGCCGGCAGTTGCGCGCGCAGGAACTCCTCCAGCGTCAGCCCCTGCTGCTCCGGCGGTACCGTGGCCCCGTAGGCCATCGCGACCGCCCCCAGCTGCGCCGTTCCGTTCAGCGCGAACTCGCCGAAGACGCTGCGCTCGGTCAGACGTTCCGGAACCTCGGCGGCAACGAACAGCCGGTCCAGGTCCGGCAGGTCCGCGGGCGAGACCATGATGTAGAGGTGATCGCCCGCACGCAGGTCAAGGATCTCGAGCGTCTCCAGCAGCCGCCCTCCGCGCAGGTGCGCCACCAGCCGCGCGGTCGGCGGCAGCCGGAAGCTGGACCAGGCCTCGCGCACCACCGGCGTGCTCTCCGCGAGTCGATAGCCGACCAATTCCATCTCCTGCTGCCCGGGAATGTCCAGTTCGGTTCGCTGCACCCGCGTTGTGGTTGGCGGCAACTCCAGCTGCAGCCAGCGCGCGGCAGGGGCCACCGTCCCCCCCTGTACCAGCAGCGAGATCAGCACCACGAAGAAGACGACATGGAAGAAGTACTCGGCCAGATCCAGCCCCGCGAGCAGCGGGAACAGCGCGAGGATGATCGGTACCGCGCCACGCAGGCCGACCCAGGCGATGAACAGTTGCTCGCGCCACGGAAACCGGAACGGCAGCAGGCAGACGCCCACCGCCAGCGGCCGGGCCACCAGGATCAGCACCGCCGCGAGCAGTCCGGCATCCAGGGCCACTGGCGGCAACTCGGACGGCGTCACGATCACGCCGAGCATCAGGAACATCCCGATCTGCGCCAGCGACGCGATGCCATCATGAAAGCGCTTGATGTTCTGCCCCGCTTCCAGCGGCCGGTTGCCGACCACCAGACCGGCAAGATAGACCGCAAGGAAGCCGCTGCCGCCGAGCAGCCCGGTAAGGCCGAAGATGCACAGCGCTCCGGCCAGCGCTGCGAGCGGATAGAAGCCGGGAGACATTGGCAGGCGGTTGATCAGCCACAGCAGGCCCAGGCCGCCGAGTACCCCGATCAGCGCCCCCAGGCCCATCTGCTGCAGGAACTCGACAACGACCACCAGACCGAAGGAGCGGTCCGGGAGCAGAAGGAGCTCGATCAGCACGATGGTCAGGAAGATCGCCATCGGGTCGTTACTGCCCGACTCGATCTCCAGCGTCGCTCCGACGCGGCTCTTCAGCTCGAGCCCCCGGGAGTGCAGCAGCGAGAAGACCGCCGCGGCGTCGGTGGAACCGACGATGGCGCCGAGCAGCAAGGCTTCGAGCCAGGACAAGCCCAGCCACCACCAGGCGAAGAGCCCGGTGAGCCCGGAGGGCATCACCACCCCGACGGTCGCCAGTCCCAGCGCCGGCTTCAGGCCCGTCCGGAAGTTGCGCACCGGGGTGCGCAGCCCCCCGTCGAAGAGGATCACCGCCAATGCCGCCGACCCGATCAGGTGCGCGAGCGGGATGTTCTCGAAGACCAGTCCGCCCGGACCCTCCGGGCCCAGCAGCATGCCGATCCCGAGGAAGACCAGCAGCAGCGGCACACCCAGCCGCGAAGTCACCACACTCGACAGGATGCTGCCCAGGACCACCAGTGCCCCGAAGAAGATGACCTGATGCGCCCAGTCCATGCAGCGCATGTTAGCCGAAGGCGGCAGTCTGACAGTGACACCGGCTCCCTTTTTTCGCCGGCTGACGGCAATCCGTTAAAGTGGGGTCGAACGCATTTACACCCGGCGACGCGCCGACCGGCGCCAAGGAGCCCCCCTTGAAGGGACTGACCCGCACCTTTCTGACCGGCCTTGCGGCCATCCTCCCGATCGTGATTACGCTCGCGCTGTTGTGGTGGTTGGGTGCCGCCGCCGAGGAGGTCCTCGGCGGACTGCTGCGAGCCGTTCTTCCCGATCTGCTCTACTTTCCCGGACTCGGAGTGATCGTGACCCTGGTGGCCATTTTCGGCATCGGCGTGCTGCTCCGCGCCTACGTGGTGCAGTGGCTGTTCGGCTGGGTCGAGAGCCTCATGGAGCGGATCCCGGTCGTGAAGACCATCCACGGGGTCGTTCGGGACATGATGGGCCTGGTTTCCGGCGACCTCGAAAAGAAATTCGGTGCTGCGGTACTGGTGACGCTGCCGGGAACCGCCTACCGGCTGATCGGCTTCATCACCCGGGAGGACTTCGCGGGACTGCCCGACGAGCTCGGTTCCGGTGAGACCATCGCCGTCTACATGCCGATGAGCTACCAGATCGGCGGCTACACGCTGATGCTGCCGCGCGAGCAGGTGCAGATGCTGGATCTTTCGCTCGAGGATGCGATGCGGTACACGCTGACCGCCGGTGTTTCCGCGCGCAAGGAGAAGTGACGTGGGCCGGTCGGCATCGGGGTTTCTTTTCGGGCCGGAACCCGGGTGAGAAAATCACGGTCCTGTTGTATCGACCGGCGCAGCGGGTCGCTCCTGAAGCACGCTGCGAATCGTCTGTGCAGTGCCGAGAAAGCCGGGGTGGCTTTGTTCGGCCATTCCCTTACTGGAGCCCTGCGAACCATGTTGCGTTTCCCACTTCTACTGCTGCTGAGCCTGTTTATGACTGCTGCCAACGCTGAAGAACTCGAGATCAACGTGCTGCAAGCCGGCGACGGTCCGGAGGCGGTATCCGGTGCGGAAGTGACCGTGCACTACACCGGCTGGCTGATGGACGGCACGAAATTCGACTCCAGCGTCGACCGCGGCGAGCCCTTTACGCTGACGCTCGGCGCCGGCCGCGTGATTCCGGGCTGGGAGCAGGGTCTGGAGGGCATGCGCGTCGGCGAGGTTCGTGAACTGATCATCCCGCCGGGTCTCGCTTATGGCGCCCGCGGTGCGGGGGGCGTGATCCCGCCGAACGCGACGCTGCGCTTCGAGGTCGAGCTGCTCGACGTTGAATTGCCACCGTTCTCCGAGCTCGACAACCGGGGCCTGGCGGAGATGATCGCGAAGGGGGGGAAGGTGGTGGACATCCGCCGGCCCGAGGAATGGCACCAGACCGGCGTGGTCGGAGGCAGCCACCTGCTCACCGCGTTCGACCGCTACGGCCGCGTCGAACCCGACTTCGTCGGCGAGTTCCAGCAGCTGGTGGCCAGGGACGAGCCCGTGGTGCTGATCTGCCGGACGGGATCGCGGACCGCGGCCCTCGCCCGAGCGCTCGCCGAGCAGCTGGAGTACGAGCAGGTCTACAACGTGACCGACGGCATCACCCGCTGGATCGCGGAGGGCCAGGTCGTGCAAACCGACATCCCGACGGGATCGGGCGGACGCAGCTGATCCTCTGGCGTATGGGGACGGCGGGAGCTAGTGGGTGTGTCCGCTGGCGGGACGCCGTAAATACATCCCTGTAGGCTTGACGGCAGCATCCATGCTGCCGACACCCGCCAGCGGACACACCCACTAGC